>NZ_CANRIC010000005.1:0-78234 GCF_947630565.1 uncultured Paenalcaligenes sp. | reverse complement strand
TAAAAACTGCTTGTGGCGCACGTGCTGATTGAATATATCTTGCCGCGTTTTGCGGCAACGTCTTACATCCTCCACCTAAAGAAGAGGTTTTCGACGTAATCTGATAAAAACTGTTCCCCTACCGTTACTTTTTTTACACCATCACCCTATCTGACATAAAACACATCAAATAGAGCGTTATAACAAATTAAGGCAAGATGGCAACGTGTTCAAGACCAGTGTTTTCAGCCAAACCAAACATCAAGTTCATATTCTGTACCGCCTGACCTGATGCGCCTTTGACCAAGTTATCCTGCGCCACCATGATGATTAATTGATCATCATGACGTTGTAGAGCAATACGAATTTTATTTGAAGCACGCACAGAACGCGTTTCAGGTACAGACCCTGCGGGCATAACATCCACAAAATATTCATTTGCATAGTGTTTTTCGTACAGTGCCTGAAAATCAGTATCCATTGCATCTGGCTCAATACGCACATAAATAGTGGAAAACATGCCGCGAATCATAGGAACTAGATGAGGGGTAAAGGTTAACTTAACGTCTTTCCCAGCATTCAACAGTTTTAACTGTGCGGCAATTTCAGGGTGATGACGATGACCGCCTACACCATAGGCTTTAAAGTTATCGCCGGCCTCTGAGAATAAGCTCCCCACAGCGGCTTTACGCCCCGCCCCAGAGACACCTGATTTACAGTCGGCAACGACACGGTTTTCAACTAAAGGCTGAGCATGCCCCCACAACGGAGCAGTACCCAAGAGCACGGTCACAGGATAGCAGCCAGGATTACCAATCACACGTGCCGTCGCAATTTTGTCGCGATTGACCTCGACCAAACCATAGACTGACTCCGCAAGAACATCTGGGCAAGCATGCGGCATTTTGTACCATTTTTCGAAGACAGCTGTGTCTTGAAGGCGAAAATCGGCAGCCAAATCAATCACTTTTACGCCAGAATCAAGCAAAGCTTGCGCCTCATTCATTGCCACACCATGGGGCGTAGCAAAGAACACCACATCACACTGATCAAGCTTGGCCTCATCGGGGGTCTGAAAAACGGCATCTACGTGACCACGAAGGCTAGGGAACATATCAGCCACTGGCATACCGGATTCTTGGCGTGATGTCACGGCCGTTACCTGAGCATGCGGATGCTGAGCCAATAATCGTAATAATTCCACACCGGTATAACCGGTAGCGCCAACAATACCAACATTAATTTTGGCAGGCTGTGCAGACGTAGACATAGTTCCCCTTTGAGTGATGCAAAAAATAATTCAACAATCTATTTATAATATAGGAAATGAATTTTTTTTGGGCATTAAACGCTATTTTTATCCTACTAAAACAAAAAACCCCGACCAAGGTCGGGGTTTTTTCGTCTCGATATAGCGAGCGCAGAACAAAAAACGAATTAACGTTTGCTGAACTGTTTGCGACGACGAGCTTTGTGGAAACCCACTTTTTTACGCTCAACTTCGCGTGCATCGCGAGTAACCAAGCCAGCTTGTTTAAGAGCTGTTTTTAGTGTCTCGTCGAAGTCGATCAAAGCACGAGTAATACCGTGACGTACTGCACCAGCTTGACCGCTTTCGCCGCCGCCGTGTACGTTAACTTTGATGTCGAAAGATTCAACGTGCTCTGTTAAAACTAAAGGCTGACGCACAATCATGCGGCCTGTTTCACGAGCGAAGTACTCATCTACAGGTTTACCGTTAACAACGATAGCGCCTGTACCTTTTTTGATGAATACGCGAGCCACCGAAGATTTGCGGCGGCCAGTACCATAATTCCAATTACCGATCATGACCTGTCCTTAGATATCCAGCGGTTTAGGCTGTTGTGCAGAGTGTGGGTGCTCTTCGCCAGCATAAACCTTGAGTTTCTTGGCCATGGCGTAACCCAATGGGCCTTTGGGGAGCATGCCTTTGACGGCTTTTTCAATTGCGCGACCAGGGAAACGTTGCTGCATTGTTTCGAAGTTGGTCTCTTTGATACCACCAACATAACCAGTATGACGGTAGTATTTTTTATCCTGTAGTTTGTTACCGGTAACGCGGATATCAGCTGCGTTAATAATTACAATGTAATCACCAGTGTCAACGTGCGGAGTGTATTCAGGTTTGTGTTTACCACGTAGGCGGCGTGCAACTTCGCTGGCCACACGACCGAGGACTTTGTCCTTGGCATCAATCACAAACCACTCACGACGGACTTCATGTGGTTTGGCCACAAAGGTCTTCATGATAGGTTCCTAATAAAAAGGCATTACGCCATATAAATAATGTTTTAGTCAGCCTGCCAAGACGTTATAGTTCGTCCGTGCATTTAAAGATGACTAAACCGATGGATTTTAACACAAAAAAGATAAAGTCCATAAAAAAACCTCCAATTAGCTATAACTGGAGGTTTTTGACCACAAATAACGTCGTATTAACGATTGCGGTTAGCTAGAGCTAAGCCTAGGTAGTTGTCGTAAGACCCTTCGGCTACGCGGAACCAAGGCACGACTTCGTCACGGAAGCCCATGTAGTTTTCAAGAATACGTTTAAAGCGCTCGTCTTTATCACTGAATTCTTTGTAAAGCTGATTGGCGGCCTCGAAGGAAGCATCCATGACATCGCGAGGGAAGGCTTTTAGTACCGCACCGTTCGCAATCAAGCGACGCAAAGCACCTGGGCTTTGGGAGTCATACACGGTTAGCATTTTATCGCCCGCCGCACGAGCTGCAGTAGCAACTAAAGCTTGGTATTGCTTTGGTAGCTCATTAAATGCGCCGTCGTTGATGTATAAGGACACCTGAGCGGAGCCCTCCCACCAACCGGGATAGTAGTAATATTTAGCGACTTTTTGTAGACCTAATTTTTCATCATCGACTGGGCCTACGAACTCTACGGCATCCAAAGTCCCTTTTTCCAAGGAAGGATAGATATCCCCTGGAGGTACCTGCTGGGGAACTACGCCAAGACGGGCTAGAACCTCGCCGGCAAAGCCTGCTGTACGCATTTTTAGACCTTTTAGGTCTTCGATGGACTTAATTTCTTTGCGATACCAGCCACCCATTTGCGTACCGGTGTTACCGAATGGGAAGTTGATGATGCTGCGCGTTGCGAATAGTTCGCGCATGAGTTTCATACCATCGCCTTCGTACATCCAGGCATTCATTTGGCGAGAGTTCAAACCAAATGGAACAGCTGTATCAAAACTGAACGAAGGATCTTTTCCGTAGAAATAGTACGAAGCGGTTTGGCCAGCCTCTACGGTACGGTTTTCAACCGCGTCCATGACCTCGAAACCAGGAACGATCTCACCGGCAGGGTATAGACGAATAGAAAAGTTGCCATCAGAGGCCTCTTCGACCATTTTTACGAATAATTCAGCCGCAGAAAATAAAGCTGGTAAAGAAGGACCATAGGTCGATGTCATTTTCCAGTTAATTTTGGGAAGGCTTTCAGCAATTGCTGGGGCGCCTAAGGCGGCGGAACCAGCTACAGCAGTTAAGCCGGCTTTTTTTAGAAATGAACGACGCTGCATCGCGTAGATCCTCCGTTGCGTTCTGTTAATAAGTGACCTAATTTAAACTAGGTCGATGCCTGATCATACACTGTGCTTACACATTCTGTAACTAGGGTTTGCATAGGGATGGGCCCGATACAAGTAGCAATTATCGCTAATTACCAGCTACCGCCATCTGCTCAATCAACACCGATCCGGCTTCTTTACCACCGCGAACTAGTCGATCTGCCCCTACTGCACTGATTTGTTTAAACATCTGGGCCAGATTGCCGGCAATCGTGATTTCCTCTACGGCATGCTGAATCTCGCCATTTTCAACCCAATAGCCAAAAGCACCGCGCGAGTAATCACCCGTCACATAGTTAATGCCCTGCCCAATCAATTCAGTTACATATAAACCCGTACCCATTTTTTTAAGCATGGCGGTCAAATCATCACCTGCTTGGGTTTGGGTAGAGACTAAGCGTAGATTATGCGCACCACCCGCATTACCCGTCGTTTTCATCGCTAATTTACGTGCGGTATAACTGGATAAAAAATACCCCTGTAGCACTCCACTGTCTACCACAGTGCGTGCTGAAGTACGGACACCTTCGGAATCAAAGGGAGCACTACCCAAACCACCTTGTAGATGAGGGCGCTCTATGATTTGAATGTGTGGGGAAAAAATCGGCTGCCCCAGCTGATCCAGTAAGAATGTCGTTTTACGATAAAGCGCCCCGCCACTACTAGCTCTAACAAAAGAGCCTAATAAGCCGGAAGCCAATGAAGCATCAAACAAAACGGGATATTTACCTGTTTTAATGCGTCGTGCATTCAATCTAGCCAACGTGCGCTCTGCTGCAACACGCCCAATTTGTTCTGGGCTGTCCAGTAAACGTGGTTTACGAGCCACAGAATACCAGTAATCACGCTGCATCCCATTTTCATCCGACGCGATGGGTGACGCCGAAATGCTGTAGCGACTGTATGGATATCCACCTAAAAATCCTCGGCTGTTACCCATCACAAAATGCCCCATATTGGTATCTACTGAGGCGCCTTCACTATTCGTAATTAACGGGCTGTATTCCAATGAAGCCTGTTCAGCACGCAGCGCTAAACGAGCCGCCGCATCTGCATCTATTTGCCAAGGGCTATATAAGGACAAGTCAGGGTACTGCAGGGCTAAGTCTTGCTCGTCAGGTAGGCCCGCCACGGGGTCCTCTGCGGTATAACGAGCAATATGCCACGCCGCTGCCACGGTTTCCTGAACCGCTTTAGGAGAAAAATCAGAGGTTGAGGCCGAGCCCCGCTTATTACCTGCAAAAACCGTTACACTGAGAGAACGATCACGAGTTTGCTCTACGGTTTCTAAGTCTTGATGGCGTACAGCAACAGATAACCCTTGGTTTTCTGCCACTTCTACTGCGGCATCAGATGCCCCTAATTGCTTGGCATGGTGTAATACATCATCCACCAACTGACAAAAGTGGGATTGATTTTTTGAAATGGGCAAAAAAGAAATAGAAGACTGGCTCATGGATACTCTTTAAAATGAAGCGGACATCTAAACCGCTGGTACTTATTTTTTATTATGACCGAAAAACAGTTAGAACCCGATGATAATGGCTACTACGGCCCTAGCAAATCGCAAGTTAAACGCGATATGCATGCGTTGCAGGACTTAGGTAAACAGTTAATTGACCTGTCCAATGAAAAGCTCAATAAGCTAAGCCTAAACGATAACCTGTTAACAGCCATCAAAGAAGCCCAGAACAGCACGGCTCGCGAGGGCAAACGTCGCTTATACCAATATATTGGTAAGTTAATGCGTTTTGAAGACGCCGATCGTATCCGACATCAACTCGACATATGGGAAAACGGCTCTAAACAACAAGCCAAAGCCATGCATCGCATTGAGGCGCTACGTGACGTCCTACTGCGTGATGATAACGCGTTGACCCAATTTTTTGATGAATTCCCTCAAATTGATCCACAACATTTTCGTACCCTAGTACGAGGCGCTAGACGTGAGGCTCAACAAAATGAAGCCCTTACTGAGGGTAAAGAGCCTGTACGTAAGCACTACAAACAGCTATTTCAAGCGATTAAAACCATTGTTGAACAAGCGGAGAAAGCATGACGACCGAATTAGAGTGCATTGAAATTGGCACATCGACTCAACCTGAGTTTTCAGTTATTTGGCTACATGGTTTAGGGGCTGATGGCAATGATTTCGCCCCTATTGTTCCCGAACTCGGTGTAGATCATTTACCTATACGCTTTATTTTCCCTCATGCTCCGGTCATGCCCATCACCATTAACGGCGGCATGCCAATGCGTGCTTGGTATGACTTATACATGATGGATTTAGTCCGCCACGAGGACGAAAAGGGTTTACGTGAGTCTCAGCAGCTAGTCAATGCCATTATTGCTCGCGAAAATGCTCGTGGTATCCCAACAGAACATATTGTATTAGCGGGTTTCTCTCAAGGTTCAGCCATGACGTTACAGTCCGCCTTGCGCCTAGAGGAAAAACTAGCAGGCATGATTTGTTTATCTGGGTATCTTCCCCTAGCCAAAAAGGTAGAGGCAGAACGCCATAGTGCAAATCAACATACGCCTATTTTTATGGCTCATGGGACACAAGACCCAGTGGTTCCGGTCTTACGTGCCGAAGAATCACGCGATTTGTTAACTGAGCTAGGCTATGACATCGAATGGCACACCTACCCCATGCCCCATTCCGTGTGTGCCGAAGAAGTCCAAGCTATTGGGGCTTTTTTAAAGCGTGTCTTCGTTAAATAACCCACTGTTATTGGGCTGATTTTGGCTCGTCCATCCCATCCGAGTTCGGCGGGCCAAATGATTTACTCGTCTATGGCTTGGGTCAAGTCTAGCCAGACTCGACGCAGGCCAGGATCATACTTATCAATATCATTGTTAAAGCCTAACCGCTTTAACAAACCCAACATACCTTCGTTAGTTGCCAATACATACCCATCAATATAACTAAGCCCTTGGCGTTTAGCTGCCTCGATGATTGCCCTCATTAATTGAGACCCCAAACCATGACGCTGCCAATCATCGGCTACCACCAAAGCATACTCCGCCCCCCGCCCATCATGATTACGTAAGTAATGCACAAACGCGATCACTTTATCTGCACTTTGATCTGCGTCCACAATATCAGCGCTGGGTACTGTTGCAATGAGGGCGAGCTCCCGACTGTAATCAATACGAGTGTAACGCGCCAACATCGATGGTGATAACTCACGCATCATTGATACAAATCGCATATAGCGCGACTCGGTGGATAGCCCCCGTACAAAATCCTGTAAGGCTTGTGCATCCTCGGGGCGTATAGGTCGTAATACCCATTTTTGCCCTGTAGAAAACTGATGGTGCTGTACCAGATGACGTGGATAAGGATGAATCATCATATGACGATAACCCGTGCTATCTATGGGTGATGAGTCCGCGACAAAAGGATATAGCTCCATACGAACTTTAGAGCAATACAAGCCACTTGGACTTAGCCACAGCGGATCAATTTGAATACTCTTAATTTCAGGCAGCTCACTAATCAGCTCAGAAAGCTTTTCTAAGGCCTGCTGTAATTGCCTAAATACATCCTCACCCGCTACGTTATGCAAGCGCTCATGCCAAATAAAGGAGCGCTCAATCAGGTGACGTGCCAAGTTACGGTTTAATGGGGGCAGTTCTACCGCTGTCCGATTGCTAATGAACTCCAGATTACCTGCTACGGCTCCAAAAATAATAAAAGGACCATACAATGCATCGGTATACATGTGAATACAGGTGGGCTGCAACGTCGGAACGGTATAGGGCTTAGCCTGCGATAAAATCGGCACATGATAACAAGCCAATAACTGGGCGCTATCCATTTCATCCACATGCTCTACCCCTTGTTGCTGCAGCTCCCGCACTAACTGCCGTGCCGCATCACTATTCGCTGGACGCCCCAGTGGATAAGCAGGAATAATTTGCTGCGCTAGTTGCTGACTATAGTGATAAGAAGCCAGCGTATTTAACGCATCCATGGCAGCATCAGGCGTACGTAATGCCGCCATGCCTGCCTGCTCTAAGCGTTGGCGCAAACCTCGCATCGAGTCTTCGCCCACTAAGCAGGTAATGAGGGGTTTATAGACTTTTTTACTTAATTGAATCAGGCTATCCGTAATAGCGGCCACGTCTGCATAAGGGTCTGGTGCTAATAACACTAAAATGCCATCAACCTGTCGATCTTTTGCTAAAGCCGATATAACGTGCTCTACAAACTCTGTAGTCCAAGGCGCGTAGCGCACAATAGGGTTACCTAACTGATCATTCGCTAGGGCAATCTCGGCCAATGCATCTACCGTCTGTGGCTCTAGCGTCGCGGTGTGTACCGTAGAGCCATAACGCATAATATCGACGGCTAGCTGTGCAATGCCATCACCATTAGAAAGCATGGCTATACGTGAACCTTTTAACCTGCGCTGTAGGCTGAGAATTTTAACTGCAGCATACAACTGCATTAAATAACGTACTCGTATTGCACCGGTACGACGCACTAAAGCACTAAATACCTCTTCGCGGGCTCGCATCTCTTTGCTCTGATCTGCGCCCCCAGCCTTTAATACAATAATGGGCTTAGCGGCAGCGGCGGCATAAAGCGCACTTGCAAACTGTTTGGACGTAGGGTGACTATGCAAATAAAGAACAATGCTGTCACTTTGCTTATCGACCGCTAAAAAATCCAAAACCGTAGCCAAATCCACATCGGCCTCATCACCTAAGTCCAAGACGGCCGAGAAACCCACATTCGCATCCACAGCCCAATCCAAAATAGCAGTGGTTAACGTTCTCGATTGAGAAACCAACGCCACTTTGCCTTTTTTAGGCAGTTGAGTCTGTATACTCAAATTCAAATCCGTGCCGGGTCGAATCAACCCAAAGGATCGCGGACCTAATAATAAACAATGGTGCTGTTTAGCCCATTGCCGTAACTCGTGTTGAAAAGACGCACTATACGGCAGGCTAGACGGGTGTGTTAGCAATAATAAGGCTCTGGGTGCATAACGCTCTATCTGGGCTAAAACAAGGCTTAGCTCTGGTGTAGGTACACAGACTACCGCCAAATCCAAACGTCTATCATGATTAAGCGGCTCTGGCCATTGCGTATAATCCGCTGGTAACAACACGGTTTTGTGCCATTGTGCTGCCGTAGAGCAAATCGGCTCCATACCCTCGTCTGTACGGATAACAAGTACAGACTCTGGATCAAATAAGGCCGCTAAGCGGTGACGTAAAATCATAAATATTGTCCGTTTTCGCGATATTGCGAGGTTTGCTCTGCGCAAAGCCGCCGACTCTATTAAAATAAGAGCAAATACAGCCCGTCCTAGCGCGGGATACTAATCATTCAGGCTTATTGTAATTATGACTACTACTATTCGCACCCGTTTTGCCCCCTCACCCACTGGCTTTTTACACTTGGGTGGGACTCGCACTTCGTTGTTTTCATGGGCCTTTGCTCGCCACCATAAAGGGGTTTTCGTATTACGTATCGAAGACACTGACGTAGAACGCTCCACCCCCGAAGCCGTTGAGGCTATTTTACAAGGTATGAGCTGGTTAGGCATGCATGCTGACGAAGGGCCTTTTTACCAAATGGAGCGCACAGAACGTCATCGCGAGGCCATTAACGAACTACTAGAAAAAGGCCGCGCTTACTATTGTTATAGCACCCCTGAAGAAATCGAAGAAATGCGTGAAAAAGCCCGCGCAGCAGGATTAAAGCCTCGTTATGATGGTACATGGCGCCCCGAAGAAGGCAAAACCCTACCCGCTATCCCCGCTGACCGCAAACCAGTGATCCGCTTTAAAACCCCCACCGAAGGCGTCACGTCTTGGGATGACATGGTCAAAGGACGTATCAGCTTTGCTAACGAAGAACTAGACGACTTAATCATTGCCCGCCCTGATGGCACCCCTACCTATAACTTTTGTGTAGTGGTCGATGACTGGGATATGGAAATCACTCACGTTATTCGTGGCGATGACCACGTTAACAATACCCCGCGCCAAATTTTAATCCTAGAGGCACTGGGTGCGACGGTGCCACAATATGGTCATGTTCCTATGATTCTAGGCCCAGACGGAGAAAAACTATCTAAGCGTCATGGTGCAGTCAATATTATGGACTACGAGGCAGATGGTTATTTGCCTGAGGCCATGTTGAATTATTTAGCTCGTTTGGGTTGGAGTCATGGCGATGATGAGATTTTCTCTGTTGAGCAGTTTGTAGAGTGGTTTGATACCAAAAACCTAAGTGGCTCTCCATCACAGTGGGACCCAAAAAAATTAAACTGGGTGAATGCGCATTACATTAAGCAACGCAGCAGTGCTGAACTGGCCGATATGGTGGCGCCACGTATCGAAAAACTGGGTGGCAACCCTAACGCGGTAAATTTAACTGCCGTCATGGATCTACTTAAAGACCGCGCCGAGACATTAAATGCACTAGCCAAAGATGCCATGCTGTTCTGTGGCTCCTTTAGCCCTGCAGACCCTGAGCTACAGGCAGAGGTTCTTACGGACGAGGCAAAAGCCCTATTAGCTGACTTTGCACAACGTTTGTCTGTTGTCTCTGATTGGGATACGGCCACAATTGCTGCAGTAATCAAAGACACCCTCGCTGCCAATGAGGTCAAAATGCCCAAACTGGGGATTCCCGTACGTGTAGCAGTGACAGGTCAAAAACAAACCCCAGCTGTGGATGCTGTCTTGGCACTCATTGGCAAAGAAACAGTACTAGAGCGTTTACACGCCCTATAAAACCTAAAAAGGAAGTCGATAACCAGGAGAGGTGCGTTCAGTGCTGTACTCAACGCCCTCTGCGCTACGTAACCGCAATTTATCAGCACTGCTGTGGCTGATGCCATAGCGGTTCGTATAAATAGGGTCCTCGGCATCTACGGACACCCCATTGGACTCCAGCGTTTTCATGACTAGCTGATCACCGTCTCGCCACCAGCAGCCGCTTTCGCTTAATCCTTGTGAGGGCTGACGGGGGCGTTTTAATTGTTCGGTATACAACATG
The DNA here is from genome assembly GCF_947630565.1 of uncultured Paenalcaligenes sp. NCBI lineage: Bacteria > Pseudomonadati > Pseudomonadota > Betaproteobacteria > Burkholderiales > Alcaligenaceae > Paenalcaligenes > uncultured Paenalcaligenes sp. The sequence goes on along the minus strand of NZ_CANRIC010000005.1, from coordinate 67,626 downwards.
CGACCATCGGCCTGTAGCGTAAACAAGGTACGTAATTCCCCGACCACCCCTTTTTCAGTGCGCTTATTTAGCCAATTACCAATTAACGCCTCGTCAGCTGCGACCGGCTGGCACACTAAATCCGATTTTTTTTCTGGAGCGGGTGCTGGCGCGGGTGGATACGTGCTACACGCTGCAACCACGCTACCCAATACGATCACCCCTAATCCGCGTAATACACGTAATGGCCTCATAACCACGTCCTTTTGATTAGTACTAAAAGTTAATTTTAGCCTAAGCCTGTCTAAAGCCCTAGCTACCAAAGCTAAAACAAAGGTAACTGCATCTGATTTTTAATTTCCTTTAACACCACAATGGTGCGGGTTTGTCTGACCCCAGGCAAATTAAAGAAAAAACGATGCATAAAATCATCATAGCTTTCTGGGCTGGCCACTACTATTTTTAATAAAAAATCAGCGTCTCCTGTAACGGCATAGCAAGCCAAAATTTCAGGCGTATCACGTACGGCCTGAATAAAATTATCCACCATGGTCGCGGAATGCCGATCCAGACTGATTTGCGTAAACATACAGCTCTGTAAGCCAACTTTATTACGATCCACAGCAGCATGATATCCAGTAATCACTTTCTGTTCCTCTAGGGCTTTTATCCTGCGCCACACAGGAGCCACAGACAAACCGACTTGGTCAGAGACCTGTTGCGCTGAAGCGCGACCGTCTTTTTGCAAATATTCAAGTATTTTTAAGTTAATCGTATCCATTTATCCTCCTTTACGAAATAATTATTTCGTTTGTAAGGGATTTTACGCAATAACTACGCAAAAATAACCCTCGTATAAATACTTATGATGTGAGTTATAGAAGTGGAGACTTTCATCATGCAAAACAACATCAATCAAGACTATCAGCTTAAAGACAATATCAGTGCCACCACCGGGCGTATCTTCCTCACCGGCACTCAGGCTTTACTACGTATGCTCCTAAGTCAGGCGCGTCGCGATCAGTCTGCGGGGCTCAATACAGCTGGCTTTGTTTCAGGCTATAGAGGCTCACCCTTAGGTGGGGTGGACACCACCATGTGGCGCTATAAAAAAGAACTAGAAGCCGCCCATATTCGTTTTCAGCCTGCAATTAACGAAGACCTAGCTGCCTCCATGATGATGGGTACACAGCAATTAGACACCCACCCAAACAAAAACGTCGAAGGCGTCTTTGGTATGTGGTATGGCAAAGGCCCTGGCGTAGATCGAGCTGGCGACGCACTGCACCACGGTCATGCCGCAGGAGCTAGCCATAAGGGTGGTGTGCTTGTGGTGGTGGGTGATGACCATGTAGGGGTTTCCTCTTCTATTCCGCATACCAGCGAACAGGCTTTACGCCATTTTCGTATGCCCCTTATTCATCCTAGCTCGGTAGAAGAATACGAGTATTTTGGTCTGTGGGGTTGGGCGTTATCACGCTATTCCGGGGCATGGGTGGGCTTTAAGGCTATCACCGAGACCATTGAAAGCGGCCGAGCCTTTGAGATTCTAGAGGTGCCTACCTTTGATCTAGCCGCTACACCATCAGAGCATGCCCGCAGCTATGACGCAAAAGACTTTTTAACTCCTAATATAGAAAAACATATTGAAAGTCGCCTCTTAGCAGTACATGAGTTTGCACGTCTCTATCCATTAGACAAACTTCTGGATGCAGCCCCCGATGCCAAAGTTGGTATTATTACCTCTGGCAAAAGCACCCTAGATACCTTGGACGCTTTGCGTCAGTTACAAGAAAAACATGTATTGCCCGCCTTGCGTCACTATAAAGTGGGACTCAGCTGGCCATTAGTACCAGAAAGTCTACATGCCTTCGCACAGGGCCTAGACCATATTTTGGTCATTGAGGAAAAAGGCGATTTCATTGAGGCGCAGGTCAAAAATGCTCTGTTCCACTCAGCGCATCGTCCTACTGTCAGTGGTAAATTTGATCTTGATGGCTCCGAACTCATCCCTAGCTTTGGTCAAATCAGTCCTTCTATTGTAGAAAATGCATTGGCTTCGTGGTTAACACAGCATCAACTGCTTCATATCGAACACCATGCTATTGCCGCCGCCTGTCCTCTGCCTACCGTCAAAGGCTTAGATAGTTTTGGATTAACCCGTCGCCCCTATTTTTGCTCGGGTTGTCCACACAACAGCTCCACCAAAGTTCCTGAGGGCAGCAAAGCCTTAGCGGGTGTAGGTTGCCATTACATGGCCTCTTGGATGGATAGAAACACGCAAGGCCTAACCCAAATGGGCGGCGAAGGCACAGATTGGGTTGGCGCATCCGCCTTTATGGACCATGCCCATATTTTCCAAAACATGGGTGAAGGGACGTATTTTCACTCGGGCTACCTCGCGATTCGTCAGGCCATCGCTGCAGGTGCGAACATTACCTACAAAATCCTCTTTAACGATGCGGTAGCAATGACCGGTGGGCAGCCCGTAGATGGCCCTATTTCTGTGCCACGTATTTGTCAGCAAGTCATTGGCGAAGGGGCACAAAAAGTCGTTATTACGACCGATGAGCCCGAGCGTTATCAATCCATATCTTTGCCTGCTGGTATTCAGGTCCACCATCGTCGAGAACTAGATCGCATTCAACGTGAACTACGTGAAATCAAAGGCGTCACCATTTTGATTCATGATCAAACCTGTGCTGCCGAAAAGCGTCGTCGTCGCAAAAAGAACGAATTCCCTGACCCTAAACGCCGCATTTTTATTAACCCCGAGGTGTGTGAGGGTTGTGGCGATTGTGGTGTGCAATCAAACTGCTTATCCATTGTGCCTCTAGAAACAGAGCTAGGTAGAAAACGAGCCATTGACCAGTCCAGCTGTAATAAAGACTACAGCTGTGCAGAAGGCTTTTGCCCTAGTTTCGTTTCTGTCCTAGGGGCTGAACCCAAAAAAGCAGGGGGTATAGACAGTACAGAACTACAACGTCACATACACAGTTGTATTGAAACCTTGCCTCCGGCTTCCATTTCCGCAGCAGAGTGCAATTTGATCGTGGCTGGGATAGGTGGCACGGGTGTCATCACCATAGGCGCGATTGTCGCTATGGCAGCTCACTTAGAAAATCGTGCTGCCTCTGTGCTGGATATGACCGGCCTAGCCCAAAAAGGCGGTACCGTAATTAGCCATGTACGCATTGCCGCTAATGAACAGCCTGTAGGGGTCGTGCGCATCGACAACCAACAGGCGACTGTTGCCATTTTATGCGATAGCGTGGCGGCCAGTAATCCTGCTGCGGCACAATGTATTGCAACCGATAAAACGCACGTATTTATCAATGACTATTTGGCGCCCACATCTGAGTTCACACGAAATCCTGATGTAGCCCTACCCCGCACAGCCTTACTAGAGCAATTAGTACAGCATAGCGGCCCCGCCCATAGCGTGCACGTTGATGCGCATTATTTAGCCGAGCAACTATTTGGTGACAGCATTCTGTCCAATATGATGATGCTTGGAATTGCTTGGCAGCGAGGTGCTATCCCGTTGAGTTTAGCCGCCATTGAGCGCGCCATTGAGCTCAATGGGGTTGCGGTTCAAGCTAACCAATTAGCCTTTGAGACAGGCCGCTTATGGGTCGCACAGCCCGAATCTATTACTCAATTACTCAAGCAGAAAACGGCCCTTATTGCTCAGCGTCCAGAAAAGCTCGCTGATGCCATTAGTCTCTATGTAAAACGTCTGACCGCTTATCAAAATCAAGGTTATGCCCAACGTTTTGAGCGCCTCATTGCTTCGGTGCTTCATACCGAGCAACAGATCAAACCCGACTCAGAGCAATTAGCCCTAGAGGCGGCCCATAGTCTGTATAAACTCATGGCCTATAAAGATGAATACGAAGTGGCTCGTCTATATAGCTCACCCACGTTCGCCGCTCAGTTAGCGCAACAGTTTGAGGGTGATTTTGAGCTTAATTTCCATATGGCCCCACCTTGGATCAGTAAAATGGGCAGTAATGGGCGCCCTATGAAACGACAATTAGGAGCATGGATGATGAAGTTCTTCCCTGTTTTAGCCAAAGGAAAAAATCTACGGGGCACACCTTTAGATATTTTTGGTTATCAGGCTGAACGTAAAATGGAGCGTCAGCTGCGCGACAACTTAATGGAAACACTAAACCAATTACCACACCGTCTGAATGCCACTAACTACGAAGCCATGCTGGAATACGTACGCTTACCACAGCAAATTCGTGGCTTTGGCCCCGTAAAACACCTCGCCATGCAGCAAGTACAAAAACAACAACTGGCCCTTGAGATTTAATGTTTTTGTTTTTCGCCCCGTCGTGTTAATACTTTGCGCGATGGGCGTCATCGGTTAGACTTTTAAGCGTAGGCTGTGTATTGGCCTACGCTTTCTTGTTTTTGATGCAAAAGAAAAAAGGATCACTGTATGCTATATGCCGACAATCAACCAGCTCAACCTGTTAAAACCGAACCTAATCCAGCGGGTAACTGGCCTTACCCCTATGACAACACAGACGAAGAATAACTCAACTATCGCACCGCATGTTTAACGATATCTTTCAAGTCATCCTCCAGCTGGCCTTATCTTTACTAGGTATTGCCTTTCTTTTTCGTGCGTGGCTTTATGCAATACGCATGCCCCCATTCAACCCTTACTCGATGGCAATCCTTCAGGTGACTGACTGGGCGATACAACCCATACGTAAACTTATCCCCACACGAAAATTTATTGATATCCCAAGCCTACTTGCCGCTTGGCTTTGTGCCGTGATCTTTTTACTGGGTAGTTCTTTTTTATTAACGGGGCAATTTGTTTCGATAGAGCTGATGCCTCGTGTTCTATTAGCCAGTGTGTTTACAACCTTAAAATGGGCGTTTGATACTGCATGGTGGCTGCTATTGATACAGGTTATATTGTCTTGGGTTAATGCCAGATCTCCGATTACGCCTTTTTTACAGGCTCTAACGAATCCGATTATGAACCCAATCCGCAAACGTCTACCTGCAACAGGTGCGATTGATTTCTCACCGCTTATTGCTTTGTTAGGCTTGCAAATACTGAATATGGTGGTGCAACGCTTGAGCTTTGTGCTCATTGGACTTTGACATCCTCCCCTCCCTAAAGGAAGGGGATTCCTATGGCGCTCAGGCGCGGCATTGAGCCGCCTTATAAGGGATAGGCTGCCATCTACGCTGAAGTTACAGCGGTGTTACTCGGGTTGGGCCATTGCCACTCAGAACGCGTACCCGCTGTCCAGCCGTAAACATAATATCGGCTTCTTGGGCAATAGCACGTGTCTCACCATTATCCATGGTGACAGTAACCTCTAAGCCTTGACGTTTTTGAGTACGATTTTCTACGGCATTACCGGCAATACCACCCAGTAAAGCACCACCAATCGTCGCCAGTACATTCCCCCTGCCACCACCAATTGTGCTGCCAGCCACACCACCAATCGCCGCACCTGAAATGCCACCCACACCCGAAGGCTGATCGTTTTGAATGGTGACGTATCGCACTGACTGTACCGTACCTAAACGAACTATTTGTTCATTTTGGGCTTGGCCATAGGTATAAACAGAGCTGGAAGCTGAGCGATTAGCACACCCAGACACGAAAAGAGCTGACGCAATGGCAGCACCCAATACAACAAATCGAAGCTTCGATGTGCGCTGTGTAATTTGAGTCATAGCTACTCCAAAAGGTAAATCCCAATGTTTAAAATCAAGGCAACAGTTACGGGTAGTATTTTTCGACCGTAAAGCCATTTATCCGTTTATTTGCCAAGCTAACGGGTACTCGAACCGCATACTGCTCTGCAGCGCCAAAAGGGCGCTGCCGTTGGCTAGGTGCTAAATATTGATCTGGTGCTATAGCAACGGTCGCCATCACAGCGGCAGAGGCATCACTAAAACTCACAATCAATGTAGGCCATTCCTGAGCCCAGTTTAAATTATTTTTTAACTGCAGCTGTAAAAAATACGAGTATTGCTTTGTTGTCCCCGTGTTGGGTTGTTGCTGTAAGGCACTTTGTTTGATTTCAATCGCATTGATTTCTCTCGTGTAAGGGATCTTACAATCAGCCAAATCACACATTAGCTGTAATACAGGACGCGAGAACCCCGCCGTATTGGCGATTTGAGCCCTATACACATACAGCAACTGCAATCCCAACACCAAGAGCAAGAACCAAAACAATAACGCCCAAACCCCTTGCATCCATCCTGAGAGCTGAGCCGATGAGGGCGCTCTGTAGCTAGAGGAGCGCGGTTCAGGTGTAAACGTAAAATGCGCATTCCCATCACCAGAGGAAAAATGCGGCTCGGTATTTAAAGAGCTAGGCATTGAAAAAGCCGGAGGTATCCTGTCTGTTTTTTCATCTCTCTCTAGATATACTCGGATATCAGAGACAGAAGAGTCCACCGTACTTTGGATCGGCTGAGAACTGGTCATCGGACTTTGTGTCCGAGCCCGTGTAGGTATAACGGGCGCAATCGCGGCTACCCCCGTCGGCAACGGTCTTTCACCAATAAAATGCCAACGCAAATGAGGCGCCAAGGCCTTAATTTTGGGCGTGACCTGAGTGGGGGCAGGCGTTTTTTTAACGCCCCGCCCAACCTGATTGTCTACCGCACACTCATACGCATCAAAAATATGGGCGCATTTAGCACAACGCAATAAGCCTTTGCGTTGCTGCAACTGCTCCAGAGTCACATCAAAACGATAATCGCATTGAGGACATTGCGTTGTGAGTTCAATCATAGTCACACCTAATTCGATTAGTCGGTTGATTTTTGACCAACCAAACAAATCCAACCTTCGCGATCACGCCATGGTTGAAGCTGTATGTCTTTAGCGTACGCATCTTGCATTTCTGCCGTTTGCCACTCGAAAATACCGGCTAACACTAAATACCCACCCGGCTTTACCCGTGCAGATAACATAGGGGCCAACATTTTTAATGGATTAGACAGGATATTAGCCACCACGACATCGTATTGCCCCTCTGCCAAGCCATCAGGTAAGGTTGCATTTACATTCACCTGATTATTTTGCGCATTGGCTCGGGTCGATGAAACGGCCTGAGTATCCACATCCACCCCGTCCGTTTTACTAGCGCCTAATTTCTGAGCCGCAATACCTAAAATGCCCGAGCCACAACCATAATCTAATACTGATTGTCCTGACTGTAAATGCTCTGCAAGCCACTCTAAGCATAAATGAGTGGTGGCGTGGCTACCCGTACCAAAAGCAAGGCCTGGGTCCAATTGAATGCACACTTTGCCATCCACCTGAGCCTGTTGCGTAATTTCATCATCAGCATGCCAGCTTGGCACAATGAGGATTTTACTGCCCACCTCTATAGGCCCAAATTGAGCCTGGGTCATACGTACCCAGTCATTATCAGGCACATCACGGACAAACCAATCGTCATCGTTTAACTCAAGTACATGCTGATCACGCAGTTGCTGAACGATGATTACAGCCTCTAGGTCTTCGGGCAGCAAGGCCACCACGCGATTACGACTCCAGGCAAAAACCTCTGGCTCTAAACCGGGCTCGCCATAGAGCGGCTGTTCTTGATCCGTATTTTCATCCGCATCCTCTACGGAAACGGACAATACGCCCAGCTCCAATAACGCATCGGATACATTTTCTGCCTCTTGCTCGGCACACATTAAAACAATTTCACGCATAGTGATTCCCAAAAAATAAAAGCAGAGGCGAACCCCTGCTTTGTATTTTACCGCGACTTGAAGATTAAGGGCGTTTTGCCAGTTTTTCTTCGAGGTAATGGATACTAAATGAACCGGCTTGGAAATTAGGGTCCTGCATCAACTCACGATGTAGAGGGATATTCGTTTTAACCCCCTCGACAATCATTTCAGATAATGCAATATCCATACGCGCAATGGCTTGATCTCGCGTATCCCCATAGCTGATTAGCTTACCAATCATGGAGTCATAGTTAGAGGGCACGGTATAACCAGCAAACACATGCGAGTCCATACGAATCCCTGGCCCACCTGGTGTATGCCACTTGGTAATATGACCCGGACTAGGAATAAACTTAAATGGGTCTTCAGCGTTAATACGGCATTCTATAGAGTGGCCTTTAAACTGAATATCACGCTGACGTAGGGTGAATTTTTCTCCGGCAGCCACAAGAATTTGCTGCTGTACCAAGTCAATGCCAGTAATCATCTCTGTGATTGTGTGCTCAACCTGAATACGCGTGTTCATCTCAATGAAATAGAACTCGCCATTTTCATAGAGGAATTCAAAGGTACCAGCACCTCGGTAGCCTAGCTTATGACATGCCTCTACACAGCGATCACCAATCCGGTCAATCAATTTACGAGGAATACCAGGGGCCGGAGCCTCTTCGATAACCTTTTGATGACGACGCTGCATGGAGCAATCTCGCTCGCCTAACCATACCGCCTGCTTAGCGCCGTCGGCCAAGACTTGAATCTCGATATGACGCGGGTTTTGCAGGTACTTTTCCATGTAGAGATCTGGATTACCAAAAGCCGCTTCGGCTTCGGCGCGGGTCGTCGCAACAGCATTTAGTAGCGCACCTTCGGTCCAAACCACACGCATCCCACGACCGCCACCCCCACCTGAGGCCTTAACAATCACGGGATAGCCTACATCACGAGCTATCTGAATGACCTCGTCTGGATCATCAGGCAAGGCACCTGCAGAACCCGGTACCACAGGAACCCCTGCAGCAATCATGGTTTTTTTAGCGGTTACCTTGTCGCCCATCATGCGAATGGTTTCAGGACGAGGGCCAATAAATACAAAACCGCTTTTTTCTACACGTTCTGCAAAATCAGCGTTTTCGGCTAAGAACCCATAGCCTGGGTGGATAGCCTCTGCATCTGTGACCTCTGCCGCAGCGATAATCGCGGGCATATTCAAATAGCTTTCACGAGGGTTGGCTGGCCCAATACAGACAGACTCATCCGCTAGGCGCACATATTTGGCATCACGATCAGCCTCTGAGTGCACCACTACAGTTTTAATACCCATTTCGCGACAAGCGCGCTGGATGCGTAGGGCTATTTCTCCCCGGTTAGCGATAAGGATCTTTTCAAACATGAAACTAGCCAATCACAAACAAGGGCTGACCGTATTCTACGGGAGCACCGTTTTCAACAAGAATTTCTTTGATCACGCCACCTTTGTCTGCCTCAATTTCGTTGAGCAGTTTCATGGCCTCGATAATACATAAAGCATCACCTTCTTGGACGCTTTGGCCAATCTCTACAAATGGTGCGGCACCGGGATTAGGGGAACGATAGAGCGTACCTACCATCGGAGCTGTCACAACATGTCCGTCAGGAACAGCCGGTGTAGATTCGACTACGGCTGCGACGGGAGCTGCTGGAGCTGCAGCTGCCATTTGAGGCGCTGCGTATACCATCTGTTGAGGGGCAGCAGGGGCCGACTTAACAATTCTGACCTTGCCATCACCCTCGGTGACTTCGAGTTCAGAAATATCAGACTCTGCAACGAGGTCAATTAAGGTTTTAAGTTTTCTAAGATCCATGCATGTTTCCTGCCACACCACCGCCGTAAAGTAACCGGCTTGGGTGTTATAAAAATTGGATGAAATTAAGCCATAGCATAACGCAGGGCAGATTCGTAACCGTAAGCGCCTAGCCCCACAACTACCCCCTGAGCAATATCAGAAAGATAGGAGTGATGACGGAACGGTTCCCGTTTGTGCACATTGGATAAATGTACCTCTATGAAAGGAATCGCTACCGCAGCTAAAGCATCACGAATTGCCACACTAGTATGAGTATAAGCCCCGGCATTAATTAAAATGAAGTCCACTTGCTGTTGAGCTGCAGCGTGAATACGATCAACGAGCTGCCCCTCAGAGTTACTTTGAAATGTACTACATACCCCGCCCAAGTCAGATGCCAGCTGCACCAGATGTTGATTAATATCATCCAGTGTTTGCGCACCATAAATGTGCGGCTCGCGTGTGCCAAGCAGGTTTAAATTCGGACCGTGTATAACCAGTATATTGCTAGCCATTGCCAAATAAAGTTGTGATTATAGATCGCTTTTTTACGCCAAATTACCCCGTTTGTCTATAAAAACAGAGCTAAATTCTAAAAAAAGTTCTCTTAATTGCTGTAGTTTAATCGAAAATGCAGCAAGCTGCCGCCATCGACCCGTTAATTTTTTAAATTGCCTAAAATGGCCCCGAGGTGCTCTTTATTGATCTGTCCCAGTAGCTGCTCTTGGATAGAGCCATCCGCATTGATCACTAAAGTGTATGGCAACCCTCCTTTTGAGTTGCCTAATGCTTTCATTTGTTTTACCCCACTATGACCGGGTACGTACAGATCATACGATACAGCAATTTTTTCCAAAAACTTTTTTACATTACGTTGTGTATCAATCGCTAGTCCTACAAACTGCACATCTGAATGCGTCTGACTCAATGCTTCTAAATCCGGCATCTCCTCTACACAAGGAGGACACCATGTTGCCCAAAAATTGACCACGACTGGTTTGCCTTTATAGTTAGCCATTGACTGCGCTTGGCCATGTAAATCATCAAACTGCAAAGTAAACAAATCCACAGACTCAGCCTGAGCAGACGTCATCAACCAAAAACCACTGACTACAACCAGCTTGCGCAGGGAACTACAGATCGCCGATTTCATTCGTTTTCCTCTATTTTTCATCTTGTTTTAGAAAGTAGTGAGATGCAAATAGTTCCATTTTTCGCTGCAAGCCCCAAAATGTTGTCTAAAATGGGCTTATTGGAGGTTTTATGCATATTCATATTCTAGGTATTTGCGGCACTTTTATGGGTGGTCTAGCTCTGATCGCTCGCGCCGCAGGCCATACAGTTACAGGCTGTGATGCGGGGGTCTATCCGCCCATGAGCACACAACTACAAGAGCAAGGTATAGATCTAATCGAAGGCTATGGTGTAGAACAACTTGAGCTCAAACCTGATCTATTTGTGATTGGTAATGTAGTGAGCCGTGGCAACCCGTTAATGGAAGCCATTTTAGATCAAGGCTTAGCTTATACATCTGGCCCTCAGTGGCTAGGTGAAAATGTGCTCGCTCATCAGCATGTACTCGCTGTAGCAGGGACTCATGGCAAAACATCTACCAGTTCTATGTTAGCGTGGATTCTCGAACACAATGGCCTGAAGCCTAATTTTTTAATTGGCGGAGTCGCCCCAGACCTAGGGGTTTCTGCTCGATTTGATAAAAACCAACCCCTCTTTGTGATCGAGGCTGACGAATATGACACTGCCTTTTTTGATAAAAGGTCAAAGTTTGTCCACTACCGTCCACGTACTGCGATTTTAAATAATTTAGAGTTTGATCATGCTGATATTTTTGCGGATCTCTCTGCTATAGAAACCCAATTTCATCACCTAGTGCGCACTATTGCATCTACTGGGTTAATTATTCGCCCCGCACAAGCCCCCGCCTTAGATCGCGCTTTAGCCAGAGGCTGTTGGACTCCGGTAGAACGACTTGAGTCCCCAACGGGCTGGTACTCAGAACAGAGTAACGCTGATCCCGTCAGCATTTTCTTTGATGGCAAAAAACAGGGTGAAATTCACTGGCATCTCAGTGGAGAACACAACCGTCTCAATGCCTTAGCTGCCATCGCAGCGGCGCACCATGTAGGGATTGAGCCAAGCGACAGCTGCGCTGCATTAAGTCAATTTCAAGGGATTAAACGGCGTATGGAATTACGCGGTACGATTCATCAGATTCGTGTCTATGATGATTTTGCGCACCACCCTACAGCCATCGCATTGACCTTAGAGGGCCTAGCAAAACAAATCACGCCAAATGAACGTATCATCGCTGTACTTGAGCCTCGATCCAACACGATGAAACTGGGTGCTATGGCAGCTCGTTTACCCGAATCACTGGCTTGTGCTGATCATACGTTTTGTTATAGCGAGAACCAAGGCAAACACGCATTAAATTGGGATGCCCAAGCCACTTTTGCCCCGCTAGGCGATAAGGCTTCAGTAATCAATGATCTCAATGCCTTAGCGGCAGCCGTCATTGAAAAAGCCCAACCCCATGACCATATTGTTATCATGAGTAACGGTAGCTTTGGGGGCGTACATGAAAAGATTCTCCAAGGCTTAACTCAACGTTTTGGGGCCAATCCATGATTTTATACCTACATGGCTTTAGGTCTTCTCCAAGCTCCTATAAAGCGCAGGTTTTGGCTAAGGCGGTGGCTGAAAAAGGCTGGCAAGATCAGTGGGTCTGCCCACAACTACCTGAAAGCCCAGCTGCAGCGATTGCTCTTTGCAATCAACTCATCCAAGAAGCCAACCTCACTGACCCCGCCACAGACTTACGTATTATTGGCTCGTCGTTAGGCGGTTATTATGCCCACGTCCTGGCTGAACAATGGGGCTGCAAGGCACTATTACTTAATCCTGCCGTGCACGCCCCTCGCGATTTAGCCACTCAGGTTGGTGAGCACCGTTACTATCACTCTGATGTGCCTTTTGTGTTTCATGCTAATTATATAGATGAGCTCACAGCCATGCAGCCCTCGGTCACTACACAGCCACAACGTTATTATTTAATCGCTGCCAGTGGTGATGAGGTATTAAATTACCAAGAGATGCTGCACACCTTTTCAGGTAGCCAGGGTTTTCTGATCTTTGGCAGTGATCACGGTATTTCTGACTTTGATCTTTACCTTAGCCCTGTTTTACACTTTATAGCTCCTTCGATAGGCAGTTAATTTTCTGCTTTTTGTTTTAATGCTCTAGGATACTTATGTACGTCCTTTTTGAAGACAGCGGCAAATTCAAAGCCGAAAAAATTTTTGCTGATGCCGACTCCACCATGCAGGTAGAGTCAGCCAGTGGTAAACGCAGCAAAATTCGCAAAAACAATGTGTTTTTTGAGTTTGCTCAGCCAGACCCCACCACGCTTTTAGAGCAAGCCGAACAATTAGCTGCCGAATTCGATGTGGATTTTTTATGGGAATGTGCGCCTAAAGAGGAATTCTCAGCAATAGAGTTTGCTGAGGACTATTTTGGTCACACCCCTAGTGCCGTTGAAAAAACAGCACTTATTTTTGCCTTGCATGGCGCTCCCGCGTATTTTCACCGCAAAGGCAAAGGGCTGTACCGGCCCGCCCCCCCTGAAATCCTAGAGGCCGCTTTAGCCGCTATAGAAAAAAAGCGCCTCCAAGCCGAACAGCAAGATGCGTGGACCCAAGCCATGATTGCAGGCGAGCTGCCTGAACCCATTGCTGCTATCGCTAACTCACTCTTATCAACGCCTGACAAAAACACACTAGAGTGGAAAGCCTTTGATGCCGCTGTCCAACATCTAGGCGTTAGCCCCGAAAAACTACTGTTAGACCTCAATGCATGGTCTAGCCCATTAGCTCTACACCGCCATCGCTTTTTTTCAAACTACTTTCCTCGGGGCATTGAGTTTCCTGAGATCGAGTTAGCGACGGAATGGGGTACAGAATTACCCGTGGCAGATATAGAGGCTTACTCCGTCGATGACGAAGGCACCAATGAAATTGATGACGCGCTTTCCATTCAGTCCATCGGTGAAAACCAATGGCGAGTAGGTGTGCATATTGCCACCCCTGGCCTTGCCGTACAACGAGATAACGAACTCGATCAACTGGCGCGAAAACGGCTCTCTACGCTTTACACACCTGGGCAAAAAGTGCCAATGCTGCCCGAAGCCGTCATTCGTCAATTCTCTTTAGATCAAGGGCTCAGCCGACCCGCCATTTCACTCTATGTAGATATTGATCTAGAAAAAGCCGAGATTCTGCAAAGCCAAACTCGACTAGAACGAATTGTCGTTAAAGAAAATCTACGCCAACATAAACTAGACCCGCTCGTAACCCAAGAGGCGCTGGACAATCCTGACAGTGACATCCCCTATGCACATTGGATTCGGCCACTATGGGCGGTAACGCAATATTTAGCTAAACAGCGAGAGCTAGTACGAGGTCGCCCTGAGAACAATAATCGGGTTGAGTTTTTATTTGATTTAGATGGCGCCGCCGATGATCCAGATAGCCTAGTTCGTCTTATCCCTCGGGTTCGAAATGCGCCCATCGGTTTAATTACCGCTGAAATGATGATTTTAGCCAATAATCACTGGGGCGGACTATTGGCTCAGCACGATGTACCTGGCATTTACCGCTCTCAACAAAATATGCGTACACGTATGTCCACTCATGCTCTGCCACATGACAGCATTGGAGTCCCTCAATACGCATGGTCCACTTCGCCCTTGCGTCGTTATGTGGACTTAGTAAATCAATGGCAAATTCTCGCTGCAGCCGAACATGGTGTATCTGCCCGCCTTGTTGCCCCCTTTAAACCCAAAGAGGCTGATTTATTTGGTATTGTGGGTGCTTTTGAGGCGCAATACACCGCATGGAATGACTTCCAAAACACAATTGAACGCTATTGGGTGCTACGGTGGTTACAGCAGCAAAATATTCAGCAAATGTCCGCGACAGTGATCAAAGAAGATCTAGTACGCTTTGATTCCGCCCCCTTTGTCATGCGGGTACCCGGCTTAGGCGAGCTAGAGCGAGGCCAGCAACTGATGCTTGATATACTAAGCGTCAATGAGCTTGATCTAACCGTAGAGGCTCGATTACGTGAACTAATTCAGCCCCCCTCCACAGAGGATCACCCAGAGGCCTAAGCCCCTTTTATGTCATTACGCCATGCTTCTATTCTGTCTGACTTTCTGTGGCCAGCCGTGATTTTATCTCTGCTGGCCCACGGGTTAGTGCTGTATTACGCATGGCCTAATGGCATAGAAAAAAAGACGTTATCCACTGAACCTACCATTGCTCTTATTAACTATAAAAATGAAGAGCCCGTTCTCAATGCTCTTTTACTCGCTCAATGGCAAGCAGCAGGTGGCGGCGAAAGTCATGACCAAGAGGCTGCCAGCGCCCCATTTAGTGGCCAAAACACACCTAGCCCTAATGATTTGGTGCTACAGGCTATGCGTGAACGGCTACGTCAAATGGAGCAAAATCAACAAGCACGGTTAGTGCAGTTAGAATCCGAGTGGCAAGCCTTACACGCGACACCAGATAGCGAACCTGAATCAGAACATACGGGGCAACAAGACCAAGACGAACACACCTTACGTTTATCCCGCGAACTACACGTATTAAAATCTCAAATCACGCATTACAACTCTCAGCCTCGTATCCATTTTGATGCCCCTTCGGCTAATGCCTCGCCCTACGCCGCCTACATTGAAGATTGGCGCGCTAAAATAGAACGCTTAGGAACAGAGCACTATCCCGATCAAGCTAAAGGCCTGCTATCCGATGCTCTACAATTAACCGTTTATATAGATAAAAATGGCAGTCTACTCAAGGTAGACATACACCAACCCGCTCAGAACCCTATTTTTAACGTGGCTGCGCAACGAATTATTCGTCTTGCTGCTCCGTTTGGCCCTTTTAGCCCCGAAATGCAAGAGCACTCCGACGTGATTGCTATTACCCGCAGTTGGCGCTTTACTCAAGGCAGTTTAACGACTGAATAATTACCTATGCCCCTACCTTCTACTTTGCATTGTGCCGTCGTAGGCAACCCCATTGCCCACAGCCGTTCTCCTGAGATCCACCATGCTTTTGCAAAGCAATTTGGCCTGCGTGTTGATTATCAGCGTATGTTGGCTGACCCGAATGACTTTGCCGATCATGTACGTGCGTTCTTTGCCCAAGGAGGTAAAGGACTAAACATCACGGTCCCTTTTAAAGAAACCGCTTTTGCACTAGCTACCCATCACAGCCCCAGCGCACAGCTAGCAGGTGCAGCGAATACCTTATGGCTAGAAAATGGACAGCTACACGCTTGCAATACCGATGGCATCGGTCTGGTTAATGATTTAACACGATTAGGTTTTGCTCCTGCTAACCAACGTATATTACTCATCGGGGCGGGTGGAGCGGCTAAAGGGGTGCTGCTCCCATTACTGGAGGCAGGGGCAGCACATATCCGAGTTATCAATCGCTCCTCTGTTAAAGCCCACGCCTTAATCGAACACATTGCCCTGCTTCAACCTAATTATGCGGCTCGTCTGGAGGCTGGCGACCTAGACACAACCAATGGGGTATGGGACATCATCATTAATGCCACCTCTAGCAGCCTAGATCAAAAAAACCCCTTAAATCAGCCCATTGAATGTAGTCAGCATTCACTCGCCTATGACATGATGTATGGAGCCGAGCCATCCACTTTCATGAAAGAATGCGTCACTTACGGGGCAACTCAATGTGCCGATGGTCTAGGAATGTTGGTCGGTCAAGCAGCTCAAAGCTTTTTCATCTGGCATGGCCTACAGCCCGATACCGAATCTGTACTCCACGATTTACGTCAACGCCTATAAATGATGACTACCCGTTCACCAAGTCGAATAAAACGCATTACGATTATTTTGCTGGTTTCGCTCGTTTTATTTATCTGCTATCAGTTCAGCTTTTTAGTGCGCATAGTGTGGTTTAACTATTACAACCCACAGTCCAGCGCCATCATGCGCCAAACCCTCGCTGAATTACGGCACCAAGACCCTGATGCCCAAATACAGTTTGAGTGGGTTAAATACGAACACATTAGCGATCACTTAAAGCGCGCGGTAATTAGTTCTGAAGATGCAAATTTTCTGGAGCATCAAGGCGTAGAATGGGAGGCGATTCGCAATGCGTGGGAATACAATAAGCAGCAAGCCTCTCAAGGCTCCGAGCGTCGTCGTGGCGGGTCCACCCTAACCCAACAACTCGCAAAAAACCTGTTCTTGTCTAACTCTCGTAGCTATACACGTAAAGGCCAAGAACTTATTCTTAGCTACATGATTGAATACAGCATGTCTAAACAACGCATCTTAGAGCTTTATCTCAATATTGCTCAATGGGGGCAATCAGAGTTCGGAGCTCAAGCCGCTGCGAAACGCTATTTTCATAGTACAGCTCAAAACCTGACGGCTACCCAAGCTGCCCGTTTAGCCGCTATGCTGCCCAATCCTATTTTTTATGACAAAAATGGGAACACCCCTTTTCTACAACGCCGCACGAACACCATCGTGCAACGTATGCGCCAAGTCAGCGCCCCTTAACTACATACTATTATGCGCATTGCACGTCGCTATATCGCCTCTGAAATTTATCGATCCAGTGCGGTTGTACTCCTCGCTCTGATAGGCTTATTTAGTTTTTTTAATCTGATTGATGAGCTAGATAAACTCAGCGCCAGTTTTGGATTAAGCAGCCTTCTGTATCTGCAGGCACTGAGTCTACCCACCCAACTGTATGAGTTGTTGCCCATCGGCTTGTTGATCGGGGCAGTTCTTGCTTTAGCGGGATTGGCACAACGAAATGAACTGGTGGTATTACGCGTAGCTGGCGTCAGCGGTTTACAGCTGCTTCTGTCTTTATGGGTGATTACCATCCCATTAATGATTGGCGCATTTATTCTTTCCGAATACATCACCCCGCGCACTGAAATTCAAGCCAGTGAAAGCAGTCTAAAATTATTAGGCAAAGCAGGTGGCGGTCGACTAAGTAGTGGTTATTGGTTTAAAGAAAATGGCGATCAAGACGAAATGCGTCTCATTAATATTGGGCGGCTGAATGATAAATCCACTGTCGCTGACATCACCATCTATGAGTTCGACCAAGAACAACACCTACAAGAATTCATTCAAGCCAAACATGGCTATTTTGCAGACAAACAGCTACATCTAACGCAAGTACAACGCTCTGTTATCAATAACCTATCATTATCTGCACTAGAAAATGATCTCAAACCAGACTTCGCTCTCACTCAGGTTGAAACCAAAGAAACCCTCGCCATTCATACCGACCTAAGTGCTGAGCGTTTACTCGCCAGAATTTTGACACCAGAACGCATGGCTATTACCGATCTGGTTGACTATATTGACTACCTAGATCAAAACCAACTACAGACCGATAGGCAAACCGTTGCCCTGTGGCGCAAAATCGCCTACCCCTTTACGCTATTAGTGATGATAACTATCGCTGCCCCCATCAGCTTTATGCAAACACGTCGTGGCGGGGTAGGTAGCAAAATGTTCATCGGGATTCTCATTGGGGTTGGCTTTTTTATGGCGAATCAATTAGCGCTAAACTTAGGCATGCTAAGTCACTGGGAACCTTGGGTCACCGCCCTTTTACCTAGCTTACTCGCCTTGGCCTTAGCTCTGATTGCATTAACAATTATCGAAAACCAACAACGTTGGCGACGAAAAAGGCAAATAACGGCATGAACGCACACGACACATGGGTTATAGGTGATGTACAGGGTTGTGCGAATAGCCTGCGGCAACTCCTTGCTCAGCCTGAATTAAATCAACCACATAGTCGATATCTATTTGTAGGGGATTTAGTTAATCGAGGCCCTGACTCTCTAGGCGTATTGCGTCTTATTCAAGAATTAGGTGATAGAGCACAAACGGTCTTGGGCAACCATGATATTCATTTACTAGGCGTAGCGGCAGGTGTTCGGAACACCAGTCCCTCGGATACCTTAGACGCTATCTTAAAGGCCGAGGACAGCGTAGAACTCATTAACTGGTTACGTTATCAACCTCTTGCTATCCATACCGAAGGCCATCTGATTATCCACGCTGGCCTGCATCCTAGCTGGAAACTAAAAAACGTACTGGCCTTAGCTAAAAAGGTGCAAAAAACACTACGTGCCGACGACTGGAAAACACGTATTGCAGCTCTATTTGGTAATAAACCGGAACAATGGAGCACCGATTTAAACGGCATCGATCTACAACGCTATACGGTCAATGCACTCACACGTCTACGTCATTTTGATGCGACAGGCAACATAGACACTAAATATAAAGGTGGGCCAAATCCTGACTTAGGATTAACGCCTTGGTTTGCTATGCCCAACCGACGCATTGAGATGCCCGTCGTGTTTGGACACTGGTCTACCCTAGGCTTGCACCTACAGGCTGACGCAATGGGCATAGATACAGGGTGTTTATGGGGCGGTCAATTAACAGCGATACGTCTGTCTGACCGAAAAACCATTCAAGTCCCAAACAGTGATGGTGAGCTACAGCCCTTTTAATACCGCATCTACTATGGCTTGCTGTGCTTGCTGGGCGGTAGCGACACGACCTTGCTCGGCATTGTGTATATGAGCCAGAACCGGTAAAAAATCACACTCTATGCGCGTGCCGGATTGACTTAATAACAGCCAAACATTTTGTAACAAGCTTTGCTGTCCGACAAAGGCTACGCGTGCGCTTCGTTGACTTCCATCGTAAAAACGTAATGCCACGGGCTGAATATCAATCGCTGTGCTAATTGCGGCTTGAAATAAGCTAGTATGAAAATCCTGCACCCCTAACCCGTCTGAAGTCGTCCCCTCTGGGAAAAGACCCACAGCCTGATTCTGCGCAAATGTCGTTTTCATTTGCTCTGCGACCTGCTTAATGGCTTGGCGCTGGCCACGCTCTATAAATATAGTGCCTACTCCAGCCACTAACCAGCCTAATACAGGCCACTGACGAACCTCGCTTTTAGCGACAAAAACGGTGGATCTTGCTGCACTAATGACAAAAATATCCAACCATGACACATGATTGAGCACCATTAGTATGGGGCGATCTTTAATTTGTGAGCCATAATAACAAGTCTGCACTCCGCACAGAAACAGCAGACAGCGTGACCAGCATTGGTTGATTTTTTGACGACGAGCTTGATTGATAATAGGAAACAAAAAAGCCAAAAGCACCAAACCTATCAGCACCAAACACAGCAATGCCACAAGCCGCCCACTAAAACGAACTATTTTCATGTACGGGGTTGATCCAGCCAACGTTGTAAAATAACCGCTGCAGCCACGGCATCGTCATCATCATGATTCGCCAAAATGGCTTGGGCCTCCATGCTGGACCCACGCTCATCCATCAAATGGATAGATAAGCCATATCGACCATGTAGTTGATTAGCAAAACGCCTACAACGCAAAGAGGCGTACTGCTCCTCGCCCTGCGTGGTCAATGGCAAACCCACTACGATGGCATCAGGTTGCCATTCTTTTAATAAGGCTTCGATTTGGGCAAAGCGTTCAATTTTAGTGACGGGACGCAAAATAGTTAATGGCCGCGCATGATTCGTTAAGGTATTACCGATGGCAACCCCTATTTTTTTTAAACCATAATCAAAACACAACAGTGTGCTGCCAGCATCAGGCATGTCCGGCGGCCCCTGTTAACATAATAGGGTCAATGCCCAATTGAGCTAACGCCGCCTGATAGCGTTCTGAGGCCGGTATGGCAAATAAGATATCAAGATTGGCCTCTACGTGCAGCCAAGCCCCCTGCGCCATTTCATCCTCAAGCTGCCCTTCACCCCAGCCTGCATAGCCTAACGTAACCAGCAATTGATCTGGCCCACTACCCGCCGCAATTTCTTGGAGCACATCTAATGACGTTGTCAGCGCCATATCCCCCATATTAATACTGGAGCTGTACTCGCCAACGGGCGTATGTAATACAAAACCACGATCCGTCTGTACTGGCCCACCAAAATAGACAGGGAACGCTTGGCGCACCCCGATTTCTAGAGAGAGCTCTACATCGATACGTGTTAGTAAATCGCCTACCGTCATATCCGTTGGGCGATTGATCACAAGCCCTAAGGCGCCTTGGGCACTGTGTTCACAGATATAGATAACGGTATCCGCAAGGCTACCACTTACCATGCCGGGCATAGCAACCAGTAGCTGACGCGAAAAATCGACATGAGGAGTCGTTGATGAAAGAGCATTAGTAGACATCGGAATAGCCTCAGGTCAATACAATTACGGTGACAATCAAAGCAATAATTTTCACTCAAATAAAAACTATACTTCGATCATCTCAAAGTCTTCTTTGCGTGCGCCACATTCTGGACACACCCAATTGGGAGGTACGTCTTCCCATTTAGTACCGGGAGCAATGCCTTCTTCGGGCAAACCGGCTTCTTCGTCATAAATCCAACCACAGATTAAACACATCCATGTACTCATATCATACTCACTAAAAAAACAGGATTGCCCGCAAAGCCAGGCAATCTATTAAAATGGAATGATAGTACCGAAAAAACTGACGTTTTGGCGATCTATCCCATCATTTTCACTCACGAATTTATCGTTTCGTTTTTATCTTAATGGCTGCCATGTTTGCAACCCCTACGCCCGTGGTGCTGGTTTTTGCACCTTTAGACCCTACGGGGGCCATGTACCTGCCCGCTGACGCGATTAGTTGCGCCGCTGTGGGCTGTCATGCACTCAGCATTGTGACCGCTACGCATATACAAGACACGACCCACACCGAACAGATCACACTGAGCTCCCCAGATTTTATTCATGACCAAATGCGTTGCTTGCTAGAGGACATCAATGTCCACAGTATCAAGGCAGGCCCTATTTATAGCATTGATAGCGCCAGTGTCTTAGCCCAAATAGCAGCAGACTATACCGATTTACCGTTAGTTCTACACTTGCAGTCCATTCCGGATGAAAGCATTGTAAACAATGATGCTGATGTAGATGAAATTACTGATGCTATTTTTCAATTAGTGCTACCGCAAACCGATTTAGTTGTTGCAGATCAAACCTTATTAAATCAATGGCAAGCCGAAGGCTTATTATCCGATGAACAAGACCCCATAAAAAATCTATTAGATTTTGGAACCCAATGGGTATTTTGCTCGTTACCTGGTACCACTGACTCTGGTGTATTGCATCAACTCTATAATCAAGACGGCTTACAACAACAATGGAGCAGCACAGCCCAATCTGACCGACTGCAGGACACCGAAGGACTGTTATGTGCCACTATTAGTGCTTTTTTGGCCCAAGGCCTACGCATGGTGGACGCCTGCGCTGCAGCAGTGCAATACGCAGATCAAGCTGCTTTGCATTCATTCCAAGCAGGAATGGGACATCGCATTATAAACCAAGCTTTTAAGCAGAACTAGGATGAGCATGACGACTACATTACGTTTCCCCCGTGGTTTATATGGTATCACCCCCGAATGGGACGATACGACCAAACTACTCACCGCCATTCGTGCCGCCCACGAAGGGGGAATGCAGGTGCTGCAATGGCGTCGTAAGCTCGCTCCTCAACCGTTGCATCTTGCACAACGCCATGCGGTACAGCAACTGTGTGCTGACTTAGCGCTGCCTCTTATCATAAATGACAACTGGCAAGCGGCTCGCGACCTAGGTTGCGCAGGCGCACACTTAGGGCGTGATGATGGCGCACTAGCCGAAGCCAGAGCAGGGCTACAGCCTACACAATGGCTAGGCAGCACTTGTTATGATCTGCTTAATCGCGCAGAACAAGCCCTGACGCTGGACGTAGATTACGTTGCCTTTGGTGCCGTTTATCCATCCAGCATTAAACCCAATGCCCCACGTGCCACCGTTGACATACTTCGCCAAGGGCGCGCACTATGCGAACAATTCAGCACAGATCGCCGTGCTGCTGTAGTGGCTATAGGTGGCATTACTGCACAAAACGCGGCCCCTTTAATTGATGCAGGCGTCGATAGCGTAGCTGTCATTAGCAGCCTATTTGATGCCCCCGATATTTATGCCGAAGCCCGTGCTTTTAGCCGCCTTTTTAATTCATAACTCACAGGATTTTTTATGTCTAAAAACCAAGAACTCTTTGATCGCGCTTGTCACCACATTCCGGGTGGCGTGAACTCCCCTGTACGTGCTTTTGGCTCTGTCGGTGGCACGCCGCGCTTCATTGAGCGTGCCGAAGGAGCCTATGTATGGGATGCCGATGGCAACAAATACATAGACTATGTTGGCTCTTGGGGCCCTGCGATTTTAGGCCATGCGCATCCAGATGTAGTCAAAGCCGTTCAAGACGCCGCCGTAAAAGGCCTCTCTTTTGGCGCCCCCACAGCCGGAGAGGTAGAACTAGCTGACTTAATTTGCAAACGTCTTCCATCGATTGAAAAAGTCCGTTTAGTTAGCTCTGGCACCGAAGCCACCATGAGCGCAATTCGTTTAGCTCGTGGCTTTACGGGTCGTAACCTAATTGTTAAGTTTGAAGGCTGTTATCACGGTCACGCAGATAGCCTCTTGGTCAAAGCAGGCTCAGGCCTACTCACCTTTGGTAACCCGACCTCTGCTGGCGTTCCAGAAGACTTTATTCGCCACACCTTGGTTTTGGACTACAACAACATTGAGGCCATCAAAACAGCCTTTGCGGAACACGGTGCTCATATCGCCTGCGTTATCGTAGAGCCAGTTGCCGGTAATATGAACCTCATCAAACCCATCGCAGGCTTCTTAGAAACCTTGCGCGAATTATGTACCGAACACGGTTCTGTACTGATTTTTGATGAGGTGATGACAGGATTTCGCGCAGGGCCACAGGGTGTGCAAGGTCTAACTGGTATCAAACCAGATATGACCACCCTAGCTAAGGTCATTGGTGGCGGTATGCCCGTCGGCGCATTTGGTGGTCGTGCAGACATTATGGATGCCATTGCGCCACTAGGTGGCGTATACCAAGCAGGGACACTATCAGGCAACCCTGTCGCCGTTGCTGCGGGCTTAACCACATTAAAATTATTGGATAATGCCCAGTTCTACCAAAACCTATCGGCCCAAACAGAAAAACTAGCCAAAGGGCTAGAAGCACTAGCTAAAGCCGAAGGAATCACTTTCTGCACAGACACCGTAGGTGGTATGTTAGGTCTATACTTTAGCGAAAGCATTCCCACCTCTTTTGCTGAAGTTTCCGCTAGCAACACAGCTAAATTTAATCAATTCTTCCATGCCATGTTGGACGAAGGTGTGTATTGGGCCCCTTCGGCTTTTGAGGCCTCATTCACCTCTGGCGCACATGACGACGAAGTGATTCAAGCTACTTTAGACATAGCAGCCAAAGTTTTCAAAAAAATCAAAGACTAAGGCATTGTTTTAACCTTTGATTATTCGCAAGGCAAAATAGACTTGCCCCTCTTAGAATCGGACAAAGATCGTGAGACAACGACCTAATCCACCTTGAGGGGCAAACTATGCTTATAAATGATCTTCCTGTAAACAGCACGCTATCTGAACTACCTGACTTAGAAAGTCGCCTAAACCCAGGTTCATGCAATCACTTGCGCACTTGGTTGCGTTTTCTTAGTTGCGGTCGACTCATAGAAAATGAAATTCGTAGCCGTTTACGTCGTGAATTTAACACCACCTTGCCTCGTTACGACCTGATGGCTCACTTAGAAAAACATCCCAAAGGGATCAAAATGAGTGACTTATCCAAACATCTAATGGTCACAAACGGCAATATTACGGGCATCACAGATCAACTTGTCAAAGAAGGCTTTGTTCAACGCATCAAACTGCCCCAAGACCGCCGTAGTTCGTTATTAAAACTCACTGCCAAAGGTCGAGTGCAACTGGCTGAAATCAGTGCTGCCCACAACGAATGGGTATGCTCTATTTTCGGTCAACTTTCAGATCAAACGATCCAAAACATGATGGGTTCGCTAGACGAGCTAAAAATGCACTCGCATCTATTTACTACCGCTACCCCCTAATCAACTCAGCCAAAGCGCGGTAATATAAGTTCTTATCTTATACCTTTAACACTTTCTATTAGGTGTGCTATGGCTGTTAATCTTATTATTCCATCACAAGCCGATGTTCACGCGGTCAAAGGCGTACAAATCGGCATTGCCTCTGCTGGCATCCGCAAAGCGGGCAACAAAGACATCACCGTGTTTCAGTTTGCTCCAGACACGGCCATTGCAGGGGTATTTACCACCAACCGCTTTCGTGCGGCTCCCGTGCAGGTCTGCGAAACACACTTAGCCTCGGAAACCGACGTACAAGCACTCATCATTAACACAGGCAATGCGAATGCCGGAACCGGCGAACCCGGTTTGGTCGATGCCCGTCTGACATGTACTGAACTCGCTAAAATTCTCCAGCTACGTCCCTCACAGATTCTTCCTTTTTCGACTGGTGTGATTTTAGAGCCTCTTCCTATGGATAAGCTCTTAGGCGCATTACCTGCTGCCGTCTCAGACCTACAGGATAACAACTGGTTTAATGCGGCTCACAGCATTATGACCACCGACACACAACCTAAAATCCACTCTACGCAGATCACGCTAGACGAGAAAACCGTCACCATGACAGGGATCAGTAAAGGGGCCGGCATGATTCGCCCTAATATGGCGACCATGCTAGGTTTTTTAGCTACCGATGCGGGCATTGCCCCAGAGCTACTAAAGGAAATGACGCGCGATATCGCCAATAAATCCTTTAACCGCATCACCATTGATGGTGACATGTCTACCAATGACTCTTTTATTATTGCTGCCACAGGTCAAAGTGGCGTCTATGTAGATAGCGTTGCCAACCCCCATTATGCAGAGCTATTTCAGACACTACGTAACGCAGCTATTGATCTAGCTCAAAAGATTGTGCGTGATGGCGAAGGCGCAACAAAATTCATCACTATTACCGTTGAACAAGCTAAAACATCCGAAGAAGCACGCAAAATTGCTTATGCCATTGCGCACTCTCCCTTGGTAAAAACCGCCTTTTTTGCCTCTGATCCTAACTTAGGACGTATTTTAGCTGCCATTGGTTATGCCGGTGTCGATGACCTAGATGTCAGCCATCTGCGTTTGTGGTTAGGTGACGTATTAGTGGCGTTAAATGGGGGTCGCAACCCCGATTACCTGGAATCCGAAGGTAAACGAGTCATGCAAGAAAGCGAAATTTTAGTGCGTGTAGCCCTAGATCGTGGCGATTGCACAGAGACAGTCTACACCTGCGACTTCTCTCATGAGTACGTCACAATTAATGCAGACTACAGATCGTAAAAGTCAACTGGGCTAAAACCCCATCAGTATTATCCCCTTGTCATTAACCATACCCAAATGGTCAATATATTGATACTCTAAATAACTAAATAAAGCGCCCCAGCTTGGCAACATCGGCTGGGGCATTGCTGCACACCATAATTACATCGCAGCAATTCACTACCCGTAGTATCTGTAGCAGGAGGAGACGCATGAGTCGCAAGAGCTATGTACACGGCAGTACCCAAGTTGCACTCACCAACTTAACTATTGGTGATTATTTTGATGACATTGTAAAAAAACACGCAGGAAAAGACGCTCTTGTTAGTTGTGCTGAATCCATTCACTGGACATGGCAACAATTGCATGACCAGGTTCAATCCACTGCGGCTGGTTTTTTAGCTATAGGCCTTGTCCCAGGCGATAGACTCGCTATTTGGGCTCAAAACAGTAGTGCGTGGTTAACCACAGAACTGGCTTGTGCAAAAACAGGCATTATTCTGGTTAACATCAATCCATCAGCTCGACCCGCTGAGCTGGTTGAACAGCTCAATGCCGTCCAAGCCAAAGGCCTCATTTTTCAGGCGCAATTCAAAAGCAGCCACTATGCACAAATGCTGCAGGAGTTACTGCCTGAACTCACTCACTCTGAGATCGGTCAATTACACGCAAAAGCAATCCCTAGTCTGCGTCATTTAATCCAAATTGATGACCAGGCCCCAGCAGGAATGCTGGATTTAAAAACGGTCATTGATCAGGGCCGTATGCTGCCCGCTGATGCCGTCGCCCAGGCACAGGCCTCTCTTTCTGCGGACTGCATTCACAACATTCAATTCAGCAGCGCTTTAGGCACCCATGCCGCACCCGTCACACTCAGCCACAAAAACCTACTAAATAACGGTTATTTTATTGGCGTACAACTACGACTCTCTGACCAAGACCGCGTATGTATTCCTGTACCGCTATTCCATTGTTTTGGCATGGTAATGGGCAACATGGCATGCATCGCACACGGTGCAACAATGGTATATCCAGACCAAAGCTTTGACCCTGAACAGGTCTTAAAGGCCGTTGACCAACAAAAATGCACTGCCTTATATGGTGTACCGGCTATGTTCATCGCCATCCTTGATCACCCGGCCCTAAAAAACAGCGATGTCAGCTCTCTGCGCACGGGGATTATGGCGGGCGCCCCTTGCCCTATCGAGGTCATGGAGCGGGTCACCACCGAACTTCACATGCCTCAGGTCGTCATTGGCTACGGCATGACTGAATCTTCTCCCATCTCTTTCATGAGCTCCGTTGACGACCCTCTAGCTTTACGTGTCAGCACAGTAGGTACGGTGCAGCCACACATACAAGCCCAAATCATTGACGAACACAACGATATTGTTCCTGTTGGTACCGTAGGTCAACTACGCGTACAGGGCTATCACGTCATGAAAGGCTACTGGCAACGCGACGACCTAACACAACAGGTCATCAAAGACGGCTGGCTCTATACCGGTGACCTAGCTCGATTTGATGAAAATGGCTATTGCCAAATTGTAGGCAACATTAAAGACATGATTATTCGTGGTGGCGAAAATATTTATTTAGCCGAGGTCCACGCTTTTATTCGTCAACACCCCTCTATCGCTGAGCTAATCCTCTTCGGTGTTCCTGATCCTCGCTTAGGTCAAGAACTCTGTGCTGCGATTCGCTTGCATGACGGTCACTCGCTCGACACAGAACAGCTGCGTCAATACTGCCATGGCAATATTGCGCACTACAAAATTCCACGTTATGTGCTGTGTTACGACCAGTTCCCCGTCGCAGAAAACCAAAATACCAAAGATCTGCTTCAAACAGACGCCATTACAAAACTAAGCCTATAAATCAGCTTTTATACCTATTTTGGGCGACTCTACCAAAGGTCGCACTGTGAGGAAGACAATATGAGCTTAACGTCAACGTTAACGTCAACACCGCATCAATCTGATGTAGTGCTGGCGTGCAATAACATCAGCCGATGGTTTGGTGGCTTACACGCTGTCAAACACGTGACTATGGAAATTCGTAAAGGAGAAACACTAGGACTCGTGGGCCCTAACGGCTCGGGCAAAACCACGACTGTCAACGCCATTACCGGTTTTTTCCCTCCACAAGAGGGTGAAATCCTTTATATGGGACGCCCTATCCATAAAATGCGCCCCCACGAAGTCGCGCAGCAGGGCATTGCACGTACCTTTCAAAACGTCGCTTTATTTAAAGGCATGAGCGTTTTAGACAACATCTTATTAGGTCGCCATAACTTCATGAAGCCAAGTGTACTTAGCTCTATGTTTTATTGGTGGTCAGCACAAAAAGAAGAAATCAAAAATCGCTATAAAGTCGAGGAAATCATTGATTTACTGCAACTCGAAGACGTGCGCGATGAAATGGTGGACGTAATCCCTTTAGGTACACAAAAGCGTGTAGAACTAGCCCGAGCCTTAGTCGCTGAGCCACAGTTCTTAATCTTGGATGAACCCATGGCGGGGATGAACCAAGAAGAAAAAGAATACATGGTGCGCTTTATCTTAGATGCCAAAGAAGCCCTAGGTCTAACCATTCTGCTCATTGAGCACCACATGGATGTGGTCACAGCCATTTGTGATCGTCTGGTGGTGCTAAACAATGGACAAAAAATCAAAGAGGGCTTACCTCTAGAGGCCATTAGTGACCCCGATGTGGTCGCCGCCTACATTGGGAGGGTTGATCATGCAGCCGCTTGATGCTCGTGAACTATCACGCCAACTCCACCCTAACTGGGACGACTCCGACCACTTACTGAGTGTTTTGGCAGCCAATGCTAAAAACTACCCAAACCAAGTCGCCATGCGTGAACGCGATCATGGGATTTGGCAGGAGTACACTTGGCAAGATTACCTAAACCAAGTCCTTGGGTTTGCCGCAGGTCTAGAGGATTTAGGCGTCAAAGAGGGTGACATTGTTTTAATTCTAGGCGATAACCGCCCCGCGCTTTACTTTGCCATGTTGGGCATTATTGCTTTACGCGCCATTCCCTCTCCGGCTTATCCTGACACCACCCCAGAGGAACTCTCAGGTCAGGTGACACGCGAAAAAATTCGATTTGCCATAGGCGAAGACCAAGAACAGGTCGATAAGCTTTTGCACGTTGTTGCCTTACAGGGCGAATCCTCTATCATCGAACGCATTATTTATGATGACCCACGCGGCTTAGATCAGCAGGCTCACCCTCTTACTATTTCTTATCGTCTTGTGGTTGATGAAGGTAATTTACGTCTACAAGCTGATCCGAACTTAGCACAAGACCTTCTGACTCGCCCTTCTATTCATGACATAGCCGCCCTACTGCACTCATCAGGTACAACAGGTGTACCCAAGGGTATCCCTCTTAAGCATGGCCATATCCTATATGGCGCGCGCAATGCCGCCAATGCGGGCTATTTCACTGAGGGTGAAATTCACATGGCGTACTTGCCCATTGCGTGGGTAGGAGACTTTATTTTCTCGATTGGGGCGGCCTTAGCTCTACGTTTTATTGTCAATATTCCTGAACGCCAAGAAACGTCTCAGCACGACTTACGCGAAATTGCGCCTACGCTCTACTTCTGCTCGCCTCGTGCTTGGTCAAATATGCTGACTCGTATACAGGTAGGCATTGATGAGTCCCCGCCATTTAAACAACGGATGTACCACCACTTTATGAATTTCGCCCTAGACCTAGAGCGAAACCGCCTAAATGGTAAACAGCCGTCTATGGGGCAAAAGCTCTGGCATTGGGTAGGTGAGCAATTGATCTATGGCCCCGTAAAAGATCACTTAGGTCTGACGCGAGTCAAACGTCCTTACACGGCGGGTGAGGCCATTGGCGAGGAGGTTTTTCTTTTCTTCCGTGCCTTAGGCTTAAACCTACGCCAGTTCTACGGTCAAACCGAAAACTGCGCTCTAGCTGCGGCACAGTCAGCCGACGAGGTCAAACTGCATACGGTAGGCAGACCTTTCCCCGGTGTGGAAATCAAAATCAATGACGATGGCGAAATCCTGATGCGGGGTGATAACGTCTTTGATGGTTACTACGATAAACCCGAAGACACGGCCGAAACGCTACGTGATGGTTGGATGCATACGGGCGATGCGGGCTATTTAGAACCCGATGGCCAGCTAGTGGTCTTAGGTCGCGTCTCCGAAGTCGTCTATACCGCCCAAAAAGAGCGTTTTATTCCCACCTATATTGAAAACCGTCTGGAGTTTAGTCATTACATCAAAGACGCATGTATCTTAGGCCGAGATCGAGACTACCTCACCGTCATTATTTGTATTGACTTTCAGGCCGTGGGGCATTGGGCAACCGAAAACAGTGTGCCGTACTCTTCATTTGCAGAGCTATCGCAGCACCCTAAGGTCTACGATCTAATCCAAGAGCAAATAGAGAAAACCAACCAACTGTTACCAGAGCCATTACAAATTCGGCGTTTTATTAACTTACACAAAGAATTTGATGCTAATGATGGCGAGGTGACTCGTACCCGAAAACTGCGTAGAAATGTCATTGATGAAACCTATAAAGCCATTATAGATACCGCTTACGATGGCTCGGATCAGATCGACTTCGAAGCTCCTATTATGTACGAATCTGGGGAAACTGGCGTACTCAAGCGCACGCTACGTATCCAAGACACCAGTGCTAATAAAAGGAATTAACCATGTCGTATTTCCTCGAACTTTTAATTAATGGCTCGCTCACGGGTTTGATGTATAGCCTAGTTGCCTTGGGCGTGGTGTTAATTTACAAATCAGCAGGTGTACCTAATCTGGCTCAGGGAGCCATGGTCATGTCTGCCGCCTATGTGGTCTGGATTTTAAACTCCAGTGGTGTGCCCATGCCCCTCGCCATTGCTATTGGTGCCGTCATTATGTTTGCTTTTGGGATGTTGGCTGAACGTTTTCTATTACGAAAAATGGTAGGCCAACCCATCATCATGATTGTGATGCTGACCCTAGGCTTAGAGATTTTCTTACGAGGCTTTGGTCCAGGAATCTTGGGGGCAGCGCCTAAACAAATCAGCATTGGGGTTTCATTAACTCCCATTATTCTGGGCGACATCTTTATTAACCGCATCTATTTAGTCGGCGGCATTATCGCCCTCTTGCTCATCGGTGCTTCTGCTCTATTTTTCCGCACCCGAATGGGAACCAAATTACGCGCTGTCTCTGATGACCACATTTCCAGCTGGTCGGTGGGGATCTCTGTTGAACGCGCTATTGGGGTGTCATGGGGTATTGCAGGTATTTCAGCCTTAGCCGCAGGTGTTGTATGGGGGTCGGTGCAGGGCGTGGACTGGACACTATCTGAACTGTTATTCCCTGCGATTGCCGTCGTGATTTTAGGCGGGCTTGACAGTGTGCTGGGGGTGCTCATCGGCGGCCTTATCGTAGGCATTCTAGGCAGTGTCATTCCGGGTTATTTAGATGAAATTGCAGGTGGTGGTACTCGCGACGTGGTGACTTCTGTCATTATTTTGTTGACCATCATGTTCCGCCCCTACGGCATTTTAGGTCGTGAAGACATCGAGAGGGTGTAAATATGTTTTATCGTTTATCTGGTATTCACCATACACGCTACGAAACGGCACGCCGTCTCTGGCCCATTCCTGCTGATCGTCGTCAGGTCTGGTTTCTGCTGGTATTAGGACTCGTTGCCCCCTTCCTTTTTAGCAACTTTCACCTCACTAGCTATATTATGCCGTGGCTCATTTTAAGTGCCGCTGCGCTTTCGTTAACCCTCCTGATGGGGATTGCTGGGCAGTTGCACTTTGGCTTTGCCTCTGTGATGGCGATAGGGGCATATACGAGTATTCACCTGACTCGGGCCGGAGTACCTTTAGAGTTAGCTCTTTTAGGCGCAGGACTTGCTTCAGCAGTGATTGGGAGTATTTTTGGTGCTGCGGCCTTACGGGTCAAAGGTCTGTATCTGGTCATGGCAACCTTAGCTATGCAGTACTTAGTTGACTGGACCATTATCAACGTTCCTATCATTAGCGGGGGAGCCCAAGCCACCTTACAAACTCCGGCAACCTCTTTTCTATTTGTTGCCCTGAAATCAGACATGGCTCGCTATTACTTAGCGTTGTTATGGGTCGTTTTTGTCACTTTGCTGATTTTAAACATCAAACGAACCAGCATAGGTAGGGCCTTAGTTGCTGTGCGCGATAAAGACTATGCCGCTGCTGTAATTGGTGTGAATGTGGTTCGCTATAAATTGGTGGCTTTTTTTACCAGTTCTTTTTTAGGCGGCGTTACGGGTGCCATCTTAGCCTTTTGCTATTACCAAGCCGTTACGCCAGAGCAATTTAATTTCAACATTTCCGTACAATTAGTCGCCATGGTGCTGGTGGGGGGATTAGGCAGTGTCTTAGGGGCCTATTTAGGTGCAGGTTTTGTATTGCTTGTTCCTATTTTGCTCACAAACATTGTAATTGCACTCGCTGGCATGGGTTGGTTGGATGTGTCGACCAACTTGCTCGCCCACATCCCACTCATGATTTATGGCGCATTAATTATCGGTTTCCTTTTGTTTGAACCATTAGGCCTAGGAAAAATTTACGACAACATCCGTAATTACCTGTTAGTTTGGCCTTTCCGTCACTCTAAGCTGTAAACCTCGTAGTACTAAAACAAAACTCCCAGGAGGATATGATGAGACAAAACGTAAAAAAACTCTCTTTAGGTGCAGCCCTTTTAGCCGGTGTGATGGCTTTTGGTGTAGCTCAAGCCAAAGACCCTATTAAATTTGCTGCCCCATTGGATTACACCGCGGTGTATACCTTTTTAACCAATGAGTACGCTCAAGGCCAAAAAGACTACATTACGATGATTAACGAGGCCGGTGGTATTGACGGTCATAAAATCGAATACGCTTCTTCAGATACAGGAAACCAGCCCCAGCGTGGGATTGAAGCCTATAACCGAGCCCAACGTGATGGCGCAATCCTATTTGATTTTTTAAGTACCCCTGTAGCTCGCGCTATGGTCAATCGCGCCTTAGACGATAAGGTTGTCATGATCACTGCTTTCCACGGTCGTGGCGATGCCAGTGATGGCGAAACCTTCCCGTATATCTTCCCTGTGATGTCTACGTATTGGTCGCAGGCCGCGACCTTAATTGATTACATGGAAAATCATGAGGGTGGACTCAAAGGCAAAAAAGTGGCCCACGTCTATATTGACTCCCCTTTTGGGCGTGAACCTATCCCGGTACTAGAAAAACTCGCCAGCAAACTGGACTTCACACTACGCACCTTCCCCTATGCCAGCCCAGGTAACGAGCAGTCCTCAACGTGGTCAGAGGTACGTCGCTTCCGTCCTGACCAAGTTATTATTTGGGGAGCCGGTGGGGGACAAGCCGTTTCCGTTCGCGAGGCGATCCGTAATGGCATCGCACCCGATAAAATTCACTCTGTAGTCTGGCTCGCCGAGGCCGACATGGAGGCCGTGGGTAAAGACACCGCAAAAGGGATTCGTAAATTTGAGGGTACCGATAACGGCGTTAACTCAGCCCTAATTAAAGAACTCACAGCAAAAGTCATCGATACAGGCAAAGGTTCTGGCCCCAAAGAAAACGTAGGCCGTAGCTACTACAACATTGGTGTTGCCACTATGGCTGTCTCGGTAGAGGCTGCTCGTTTAGCCATGAAAGAGTTTGGCCCACCCTTAGATGGTGACAAACTACGCAAAGGCTTCGAGATGATTCAAGATTACGATGCCAATGGCTTGCTACCAAAACTCACTTTTACGGGTAAAGATCACCAAGGCGGTGGCTTTGGACGTGTTGCAAGCTGGGATGGAGACAAATGGGTCCCACTTAATGACTGGTCCAACCCTTACCAAGATATTGTTTGGGAATCCATTGCGCATGATGCTGCTGCCTTTAAGGAGGGTCGCTAATGCTTAAACTGAGCAACGTCGAGGTGGTCTATGACAAGGTGTTCTTAGCCATTCGCGGTGTCTCATTACAGCTCAAAGAGGGTGGCATGATCGCCCTCTTGGGCTCCAATGGCGCAGGGAAAAGCACCACGCTCAAAGCCATCAGCGGGCTCTTAGCCCCTGAGCGTGGTGAGGTCACCCGAGGCAGCATCGAGTTCATGGGCGAAAATATTTTGCCTTATGGTGCACCGAAACGCGTTGGAATGGGACTGGTACACGTCATGGAAGGACGCCGAATTTTTGGTCATCTAACCCCTGACGACAACCTACTGGCCGCCTATCGTAGTGGGGGCTCTAGAGCCCGCCTTAATCAACTACGTGATATGGTTTATGACTATTTCCCTCGTTTAACGGAGTTTCAAAAAACCAAAGCGGGCTATCTTTCTGGGGGCGAACAACAAATGCTCGCCATTGGACGGGCGCTGATGACAGAACCTAAGCTCATCATGTTAGATGAGCCCAGTCTGGGTTTGTCACCTCGTTTAGTCCAAGAGATTTTCGGTATTATTCGCAAAATCAATCAAGAAAATAACATGAGCGTCTTACTCGTAGAGCAAAACGCGGCGGCGGCTCTAGAGTTTGTCGATCATGCGTATTTAGTTGAGAATGGGAATGTGGTCATGAGTGGTGAGGCCGCCGTCCTAAAAGAAAACCCTGACGTACAAGAATTCTATTTAGGTGGTGCGGACCGGGTGGACTATCACAATGTTAAACACTATCGACGCCGCAAGCGTTGGTTGGCATAAAAAAAGCCCTTTCGAAAGAAAGGGCTTAATACCTACAACGTAACTCTGGACTCTGTAACAGGTCATGGCGCTATTTCATCATGCCACGTATCAAACTTAATACCGCTAATATCAAAAATATAACAAATAATACTTTAGCTATAGAGGCTGCACCCGCCGCTATACCACCAAATCCAAAAACGGCCGCTATAATAGCCACAACAAAGAACAACAATGCGTAATGAAGCATATAACCCCCTTTCTGTTGTTTCTTATGACGGGACGATACATCGTCTCTACGCGTCCCGCCTCCTACCTAACTAGTGATGATTCACACTAGCGATTCGAATCATAAAATTCATTCACTTCTTTTTCAGCTTCTTCACGGGTCTTGCCGTAACGCTCTTGAACTAAGCCCGCGAGCTGCTGGGCGTCTCCTTTGACTTGTTCAAACTCATCATTCGTAATTTTGCCCCACGTCTCCTGAGCTTTGCCTTTCAGCTGTTTCCATTTGCCTTCGATCGTGTCTTTATTCATGATGACTCCTTGTAGTTGTCAATAAAAGTATTTACTGGGCCAGTTGCCCTTAAATGCAAACACCATGCTTACTACCCTACGCTGATCTCAACGAATTAACAGCATGCAAACGTTTCTTATGTAACAGAAAAAACGCGCATTCTCGGACGGCCCTACGACAGCTCTGCCCTACTATTCAGTTCTGTTACATCTTGAACCCTCATGACATCGTTGTAATCAAGACGCAATGATTGGGCTAAACGCTTGCTTTTACAAGGTTTTCCCGTTTATAATTTATGACTTAGTCTAAATAGATAGGCTAATTTTTATTGATTTGATTTAATCAGCTAACTGGTTAATTTTTAATAGGAAATCCCTATGTACGCGGTTATAAAAACCGGCGGTAAACAATATCGTGTTTGCGTCGGCCAAAAATTGAAAATAGAACAGATACCGGCAGACATTGGGCAAGAAATCTCGCTAGACCAGGTTTTATCCGTAGGCGAAGGTGAAACACTAAAAATTGGTGTTCCTTTCGTTGATGGTGCCAAGGTAACAGCTACCGTTCTTGCACAAGGCCGTCATGACAAAATCAAGATCTTCAAGATGCGCCGCCGCAAAGGCTATCGTCGTACCCAAGGTCATCGTCAAAACTACACCGAAATTCGTATCGAAGCCGTTAACGCTTAATTGCGCTTAATTACTGTCGAATCGATAGCGGGTATTTCCTAACTAGGAGTGCAATAACATGGCACAGAAGAAAGGCGGCGGCTCTACGCGAAATGGACGCGACTCACAGGCTAAACGTCTAGGCGTCAAAGTTTACGGTGGTCAGGCCATCCAAGCCGGTTCCATCATTATTCGTCAACGCGGTACAGAATTCCACCCTGGCGATAACGTTGGTATGGGTAAAGATCACACCTTGTATTCCTTGGTGAATGGTCATGTTAAATTCAGCATCAAAGGCGCCCTAAACAAGCGTACTGTATCAGTTATCGCTGCTGAATAAGCCCATCGGTTATACCGATCAAAAAACTGCACCGCTATAAGCTGGATTTCGATCTGGCTTCAGTGGTGCAGTTTTTTTTATGTAATAGCACCGCATTTCACGCGAGCAGCGACGCAACTATTTACTGGAAAAAATTATGAAATTCGTAGACGAAGCCACCATTGAAGTGCAAGGTGGCAAAGGCGGTAACGGTGCCGCGAGCTTTAGACGTGAAAAGTTTATCCCTAAAGGTGGGCCTGACGGCGGCGACGGTGGTCGTGGAGGCTCTATCTTTGGAGTTGCTGACCGAAATATAAATACCCTTGTGGACTTTCGTTACGCACGTCTACACAAAGGCCGTAACGGTGAAAACGGTCGCGGCTCTGATCAATACGGGGCTGCCGGCGAAGACATTACCCTGCGTATGCCAGTAGGCACGACAGTGTATGATGCCGAAACCGGAGAGTTACTCTTTGACTTAGACCAACACGGTCAACAAGTCACCTTGGCCGAGGGAGGTCAGGGCGGACTAGGGAATTTACATTTTAAAAGCAGTATTAACCGCGCACCACGTCAACAAACAAACGGCACAATGGGCGCTCAGCGCAAATTGCGCCTAGAGCTCAAAGTATTAGCTGACGTAGGTCTACTTGGTTTACCTAATGCCGGTAAATCGACCTTTATTACTCAAGTCTCTAATGCTCGCCCTCGTATTGCAGATTACCCATTTACTACCCTCCACCCAAATCTAGGTGTAGTACGTAGCTCTGCAGCACATAGCTTTGTGATTGCTGACTTGCCAGGATTAATCTCTGGGGCCTCCGAAGGAGCTGGCTTAGGGCATCTGTTTTTACGTCACCTATCACGCACCCGCCTTTTGTTGCATATTGTAGACGTTAGCAGTCTAGACCCTGAGGTTGATGCAATCAGTAAAGCAGCAGCTGAAATTGATGAGATCATCGAAGAGTTACGTTTATACAGCCCGGATCTCTATCAAAAGCCTCGCTGGTTAGCCTTAAATAAACTCGATATGGTGCCAGACCCCGAGGGCTTTAAACAGCAGCTCCTAGAACGTATTGACTGGAAAGGTCCGGTCTTTGGTATCTCTGCTCTTACCGGCCAA
This sequence comes from uncultured Paenalcaligenes sp., assembly GCF_947630565.1. Lineage (NCBI taxonomy): Bacteria > Pseudomonadati > Pseudomonadota > Betaproteobacteria > Burkholderiales > Alcaligenaceae > Paenalcaligenes > uncultured Paenalcaligenes sp. Next base: position 30,364 of record NZ_CANRIC010000005.1, on the reverse strand, counting down.
GGCACGCAACATTTAGTATTAAAAATGCAAGAATGGCTAGATCAACAAAAAGCCGAAGAACAGCGTATTGCTGATGAAGCTGCCGCCGACTACGAACCAGAAGACCCACGCTTTAAATCGAATCGTCAAAACATAGATCAAAGCGAATAGCTCAGCCAAAAAAGCGAGTCAACTGACTATTTTCAGCTAAAATAGTCAGTAGTCCTCGCTTTTTTCGTTTTTTATGGTTCTTATATGTCCGTGAATGCAAAATCGGTAGTTGCCGACTCTCATCGCTTAGTTGTGAAAGTTGGCTCGTCATTGGTTACCAACCAAGGCAAAGGCATAGATCGCGATGCCGTGACCCATTGGTCTGCTCAAATTGCGCAATTACACCGCCAAGGCAAACAGGTCGTTTTGGTCTCTAGCGGCGCAATTGCCGAAGGGATAGTACGCCTAGGCTGGCCGCGTCGCCCCACAGTGATGCATGAACTACAAGCAGCAGCGGCAGTAGGCCAAATGGGTTTGGTACAAGCCTATGAGGTTGCTTTTGCCGAACACGGTATTCGGACAGCACAGATTTTGTTAACTCACGAAGACTTAGCCGACAGAACCCGTTATTTAAATGCGCGCAGCACCATCTACACCTTATTAAACTTAGGTGTAGTGCCGATTGTGAACGAAAACGATACCGTTATTACCGATGAGATCCGCTTGGGTGACAATGATACCTTAGGTGCCTTAGTTACTAACCTCATCGAGGCCGAATCATTAATTATCCTAACGGATCAAGATGGTCTATTTAGCGCTGATCCTCGCAGTAACCCTGATGCCAAGTTCATTGCTCATGCACAGGCAGGTAATCCCGAGCTAGAGCAAATGGCAGGGGGAGCAGGCTCCAGCGTAGGTACAGGTGGCATGCTCACTAAAATTTTAGCCGCCAAACGTGCTGCAAACAGTGGTGGACATACTATTATCGCCTCGGGCCGCGAACCCAATGTTTTAGTTCGGCTTTCCGAGGGCCAGTGCATCGGTACTGAACTACGCGCGGAACTCCCCGTCCAATCGGCGCGCCAGCGTTGGCTATCTAGTCATCTGCGTGTACGCGGCAAAGTCCGCCTTGATGCTGGGGCGATTAAGGCCTTAACCGATGGTCATAAAAGCTTGCTCGCTATAGGCGTGACCGAGGTGTTGGGTGAGTTTACTCGTGGTGATGTGGTTGCCTGCATTGATCACGCGGGCAAAGAACATGGTCGTGGTTTAATCAACTACTCTAGCTCAGACACCGCACGCATTATGGGGGAGCCCAGCCACCGCATTGCTGAGATTCTAGGATCTATGTCAGAGCCAGAACTGATTCATCGCGATAATATGGTTGTCAACTACCCTGCTTAAAAAACAATCTCCAAGGAAAACTCATGAAAGTGCTTGTGCTAGGTGCCGGTGTTACAGGTGTAAGCAGTGCCTATTTTTTGGCTAAACAAGGTCATAGCGTCACTGTTATTGATCGTTTAGATGCTCCCGCCATGGAAACCAGCTTTGCCAATGCCGGCCAAGTTTCATTTGGCTATGCCTCTCCTTGGGCTGCCCCAGGTATCCCACTCAAAGCCGCTAAATGGCTATTTGCCGAACACCCCCCTTTCAGCTTTCGTCCCGATGGCACCTTATTCCAATTAAAGTGGATGCTGCAAATGTGGGCCAACTGCACGGCCAGCAAATATAAAATAAACAAAGAACGCATGGTGCGCATTGCCGATTACAGTCGTGACTGCTTGGCTAAACTGCGTGAAGAAACAGGTATTCAATACGAGGCGCGACAAAGAGGCACGCTACAACTATTTCGTACCGCTGAACAAATGGATGCTGCGGGTGCAGACATGCGCGTTCTGGAGGAAATGGGGGTTCCTTTTGAACTACTACAACGCGATCAGTTATCGGGAGCAGAACCTGCTCTCGAATTAGTGAAAGAAAAATTGGTAGGTGGTTTACGATTACCCGAAGACGAAACGGGTGATTGCCAAATGTACACCACCAATCTAGCTAAAATGGCGATGGAATTAGGTGTGGAGTTTCGTTTTAATGAATCCATACAGCAAATTCAACGCCAAGGCGATACGATCACAGGCGTTATCAGCAATAATCAATTGCTCACGGCCGATGCCTATTTGGTTTGTTTAGGCTCGTGGTCTACCCGATTGATGCGCAATATTGCACCTATCCCCGTTTACCCATTAAAAGGGTTCTCGATTACCGTTCCCATCGAAGACCCTGACTACGCCCCTCAATCAACACTGTTAGATGAGACCTACAAAATAGCGTTGACCCGCTTTGATAACCGCATTCGGGTGGGCGGTATGGCCGAGGTGGCTGGTTTTGATAAGACCTTAAATCCTAAACGCCAAGCGACGCTGCTGATGGTGTTAAACGACCTCTTTCCTAAAGCCAGTCAGGAAAAAAATCAGGTTAATTTCTGGACTGGCTTGCGTCCTAAAACCCCTGATAGCACCCCGATCATCGGCAAAGGGCCTGCAAAAAATCTTTATTTAAATACAGGTCACGGTACCTTAGGCTGGACAATGAGCGCTGGCAGTGGGCAGTTAATTGCTGATATTATCTCAGGCAATCAACCGGCCATCCGTGTAGACGATTTGAATTTAAGTCGTTATCGCTAAGCACTACATTTTCTGTGCAGTAGCCCCAAACATATATCCCCATTTGTATACAGAACGAATGGGGATTGTCATATTTGCACGCTGTGCCTTGCGTTTTAAACGACTAATCACCACCCCTAAGCGATTCAACGATACCGCCATCTCATCGCTTTCATCCCCATTACTAATCGCATCAAGCAATTGCTGATGTGAGGCTCGCTTATCTGGCTGCGCAAATAAGATCTGCAGCAATTGTCTTTCTGTAGTGGTTAATGAAATCTGCTGCCCCTCTGGGCACGCTAATAACCAACCCTCATCCTGTAATTTCCATGATGATGCCACCTGAATCGCATCTGTAGGTGTGCTAAGTCTGACTGCCATGTGCTTTTCATGGGCAGACTTACTGCGTCTTAATAGACTGGAAAAAACAGCAGCCCATAAATCTGTACTGGTATTTTGTAAACAGTACTGATCTGCCCCACAGTATAAAGCTTGTAAGATCTGCGACTCATTAAATTCCGGCAGCGCCACCACTATAGGTAGCTGGGCATATTGAGATCGCAACCGTGCCAACGCCGCCAGAGATTCATTACTGCCACCTGAAATCAAAAAAATTACAGATTGATTTGTATTAAATAGCGCCAAAGCCTCTATAGCACTTTGGTAAAGCTCTGCAACCCGAGAGAATACGCGCACAGTAAACCCAGCTGTAACAAGAGCCTGTTCATGAGCTTGTGGCCCAGTGTTTACGTCCGTCGTCTGCGGTTGGTACCAGAAAATAGTAGGTACAGATTGCGCTAGCATGCCTTATCCTTTTCTTACAATCGATTGAATTTGTTACATAAATCGCGAGCTTATCATTACAAATGTAATAGTCTTTATTACCAACGCGTTTATTATTCAGCGTTCAATATGGGGGTGAAAACATTTGCCCAACGCCTCTCTTACGCCCGATCCAAACAGGGATATACTCAAGATAAGCTAGCCAGTCTTTGTGGAGTTTCTCAAAGTACTATTGCTAGTTATGAGAGTGGTACGCGCTTACACAGCCGTCATTTACTCAGTCTAGCTAAGGTTCTAAAAGTAAGCCCACTCTGGCTAGATAAAGGCATTGGACACATGTCCTTAACTTTACAAGAAACGGATAAAAATTACAGTACGTTTTGGCCCTTTGCTCGGGTAAGTCCTGAGGAGCTAAATCAGCTTAGTGAACAAGATTTAGCTCTTATCGAAAATTTACTCTATGCCCTAATTCAACGGCTGAGGGGTTAACCCTAGTTAGACTGCCCAATCCTATTCTATATACTGAACGCTTCGCAGGGGTACTTTTTGCTTGTTCACACAGGCACTTGGTTGAGATACACCCTTCGTACCAGTACGGATAATGCCGATGATGTGAGTTTTTCATTAGGTGATGGTTTACGCCCAGGCTCCGGCTACGATGCGAATGACGAAGTGCAATTTGCCGAGTTAAAAACATTGGGTGAACTGACTCAAATAGCAGGGAAGCACGATGTTCAGGTCATGATCGAAGGCCCAGGCCATGTTCCTCTGCATTTGATTAAAGAAAACATGGATATGCAGCTAGAGCATTGTCATGAGGCACCTTTCTATACCCTAGGGCCACTAACCACAGATATTGCTCCTGGTTACGACCATATCACGTCTGGGATTGGTGCTGCCATGATTGGCTGGTACGGTACAGCTATGCTGTGCTATGTCACACCCAAAGAACACTTGGGCTTGCCGAATAAAAAAGACGTCAAAGATGGCATCATTACGTATAAGATTGCGGCCCATGCTGCTGACCTAGCCAAAGGCCACCCTGCTGCGGCAATCCGTGATAATGCACTCTCTAAAGCACGTTTTGAATTCCGCTGGGAAGATCAGTTCAATCTTGGTTTAAATCCCGATACAGCACGTGAATTCCATGATGAGACCTTACCTAAAGACCCCATAAAGGTGGCTCACTTCTGCTCTATGTGTGGGCCTAAATTCTGTAGCATGAAAATATCACAAGATGTTCGTGATTATGCGCGTGAACACGGTTTAGACACAGACTCTGCCCTGCAAAAAGGCATGGCTGAAAAATCCGTTGAATTTGTACAAAAAGGGGCAAAAATTTATCAAGATGCCTAATTCATTCCGATAACATTTACCCATAATAGAAACGCTCCCATTGAGGAGCGTTTCTATTTACTCAAAAAAGACCACTCAATAAGCTAGCAGGCTTATTGTTGAATAGCGTATAGGTATAGCTCTACACGGCGATTCATCGCACGACCTTGAGGCGTACTATTATCGGCAATAGGCATATTTGGGCCTCGACCCTCAGCCATCAAGTAGCCACCATTCACACCACGTTGAGCCAGATAATTCGTCACAGCATGGGCTCGATCCATAGACAAACGTTGATTTAGGTCTGCACCACCGGTGCTATCAGTATGACCTACGGCTTTGGCTCGTAATTCTGGGTGTTGAACTAGCGCACGCGCTACACTATCCAATACAGGCAATAGATCGGCTTTTAGCTGAGACTTACCTGAATCAAAGGAAACATGGCTTGGAATATTGACTCGTAAAGATCCGTCAGGCATCTCGGTCACATCTACCCCTAGACCCGTAGCACCTGATTGCTCTACATCTTTTTTAATACCAGACCAGTTGTAGCCAGCAATACCGCCCGCAATAGCACCGATTCCAGCACCAATCGCAGCAGCTTTGCTGCTATCCCCAATCAGTACCCCTAAGCCAGCGCCAATCGCTGCACCTGCACCAGTACCCACTGCAGTACGACCACCTTGAGTATCCGTTGCAGCACAACCCGCCATCACAGCGACCACACCAAAACTGACTGTTAATTTGGTTAACTTTGTAACTATCATGAGCTTCTCCTTTTTTCATGTAATAAATAAAATGTAACTGATCAAACGTGTACCGTCTGTACCCTGATGTTACAAATCACGTCTATGTCTCTTTTTTTGACAAAGCTTAACAAATAGAACACATCGTTACTGACAGAACCCAATAAACACCGCCTTTACGGCATAATATACGCTGTTTAGTGCCTATTACCTTTAGAGCCATTATGATCAAATTTCAGCATGTTTTTAAATCTTATGGTCGTGGCCGTAATATTTTGGCGGACATTAATTTCCATATAGAGTCAGGCGAATTTGTTTTTGTCTCTGGCCCCTCAGGGGCTGGAAAATCCACCTTACTTCGTTTAATAGGTGGCCTAGAAACGCCTTCTCGGGGCTCTGTGCATGTAAAAGGCAATCGGATTGATCAATTGCCTGCCAGAGCCCAACCCTATATCAGACGAGCCATAGGGCTTATCCTGCAAGACGTACATTTACTCAATGATCGCAGAGCCATTCAAAATGTCATGCTGCCCTTAGAGGTCTTAGGTTTAGAACAATCTGTGGCCATGAAACGCGCCCGTGCCGCCATGGAAAAAGTCGGTTTAGCTGGTAAAGAGGATCAATTCCCGATTGAGATGTCCGGCGGTGAGCAACAGCGATTAGCGATTGCCCGTGCTATTGTTAATAAACCTGCTATTGTGATTGCTGATGAGCCTACGGCAAACTTGGATGATGAGAGTGCTAAACGCATCATGGATGTATTTAGAGACTTCAACCGAGTCGGTGTGACAACATTGATTGCATCTCATGACCGGCGTTTAATGGCCAATTATGCCCGCCGTACCCTATTGATTGAACCAGAGCGCTTTACCGATATGGTAGGCACCCCTTTATGATTTTTATATCTGCCCACTATGAAAAGCTGGCTTAGACAACACCAATACGCATTTCGCGTTGCTATTTTGCGTCTGTTAGCGCAACCTTTTTCCTCATTAACTAATATCACTGTCGTTGCCCTTGCTCTTAGCGTACCACTTATTAGCTGGGCGATATTACTTTCTGCTCAGCCCGTCGTACAGCAAATCCCCGTCGCTACTGAAATCACGGTGTACTTACGTGCGGACTTAGCCACTGAAGATGTCTCTGCTATTGAAAAAAATCTTCGTAATCACTACAGCGATCAAATTGAACATATCCAAAAGGTCGATAAAAATCAGGCATTAGCTCAATTAAAAAAAGACCCTACTTGGGCAGATGCATTGGGGGTTTTAACCACAAACCCATTACCAGATGCACTGATTCTTAGGCTCAAAAGTCTAAGTGATCAAAGCGAAACCGCTAATTTACTGGCGAGTGCGATTCAAAAAATAGAGGGTGTAGATCGGGTACAACTAGACAGAGACTGGCTAAAAAGACTAGAGGCGCTCTTAGGCTTTGGACGGGTCGCATTGCTCATTCTTAGTTTAAGTGTAGCTGTAATTGTTGTAGCGACTGTCTTTAATACGATTCGCTTGCAGGCACTTAATCAGCGCCAAGAAATAGCCGTTGCCCGTTTGGTGGGAGCCACCGAAAGCTTTGTGCGTAGGCCTTTTTTGTATGTGGGTGCGATAAGTGGTGGCATCTCTTGCCTAATGGCTGCCCTATTAAGCCGCATCATACTCAATCCGTTAAATAGCGCTCTCAATCGTTTAGCTATCAGCTATGACACGCAATTAGCCCTGAATCTACCTAGCTCAGGTGATTTGCTCGTTGCCACATTACTTATCATGGTCATCGCAGCCATGGCTGCACGTTGGTCTGTTACTAAAAACACCCCTTTTTAATGAAAAAATCCGTATCATCTTTTGCTCAATCTGTCGTTGATTGGCAGCTTAGCCATGGTCGTCAACACTTGCCTTGGCAACACACCAAAGACCCTTATCGGATTTGGTTGTCAGAAATTATGCTGCAACAAACTCAAGTCGCTACGGTCTTAGGTTATTACGAACGTTTTTTAGCGCGTTTTCCTACTGTTAGTGCATTAGGTGTAGCGGAGCAGTCCGAGGTTATGCCTTATTGGGCGGGTTTAGGCTATTACGCCAGAGCGCGTAATTTACATAAGTGCGCCCAAACCATTCACTATGAGTATGGTGGTCAATTTCCCCGCAGTAGCAAAGAGCTAGCCACCCTCTCTGGTATAGGCCCATCCACAGCAGCCGCTATTGCTGCCTTTGCCTATGGCGAGCGCTCTCCTATTATGGATGGCAATGTGAAGCGAGTCTTTTGCCGTTATTTTGGTGTCTATGGGTTAACCCATTTGCGGGCAACAGAAAACAAACTCTGGGACCTTGCACGGCAAGTAATAGCAGCAGCACCTGCCGATTTAAATATGACGGCCTACACCCAAGGTCAAATGGACTTGGGCTCTCAGGTCTGCACCCGTGGTCAGCCTAACTGCTCTGCCTGTCCCTTACAAGCAGGTTGTTATGCTCTGGAGCACCAAACTCAAACTGAACTGCCTACGCCTAAGCCTAAAACCAAGCAGGCAGAACGCCACTGTGACATGTTAATTTGGCAACAAGGCAATCAAATACTGGTAGAGCAACGTCCAGATTCGGGGATATGGGGCGGCTTGTTAACCTTGCCTCAGTTTGAGGACGAAAGCCAACTACAGCAGTTTATTCTGAATCAAGGCCTCAGCCTTAATGAAACGCATAAAATGGCGGGACTAACCCATGTTTTTAGTCACTTTAAGTTACACATTACGCCTTGGTGGATCCAAACCTCTACCCCATTACGCGAGCCTTCTGTGCAGCAACAATGGATTGATTTAAATCGACTAGATCAAACAGCGCTACCTGCTCCAGTGCTTAAATTATTAACGGGTATTAAAAACCAGCAACCGATTTTATTTTAATGTTCGGTCGTTTTTACAGGCTTATAGCGGCTAATTCCCATCAACATCCCGCACGCCACCCCTAAAGTAAGCAACGCCGTGCCGCCATAGCTCATAAAGGGCAGCGGCACCCCCACTACTGGTAATACGCCAGTCACCATCCCTACATTCACAAACACATAAGTAAACAACATCATCGCCATTGAGCCTGCGACTAAACGGCTGTATTGTGTTTTAGCCTGTACCGCAATCGCCAGTCCACGCAAAATAATCAAGCTATACAGCACCAGCAACATAATGCCACCGTATAAACCAAACTCCTCGGCAAAAACAGCAAAAATAAAGTCTGTGGTTCGCTCGGGAATAAAATCTAAACGGGATTGCGTCCCCAGCATATACCCTTTGCCGTAGATGCCACCAGAACCTACTGCTATCATTGACTGAATGGTGTGAAAACCTTTACCCAATGGGTCTAAGCCCGGATTTAATAAGGTACAAACCCGATGCTTTTGATATTCACGTAAGATCACCCAGTCAAAACCGGGCTCGCACAACATATCTTCGTAATACAGAATAAAGCCAAGCCCAAGCAAAAGAATAACGGTGGCTGGCACCAGTAATTTAAAAGATAACCCCGCAAAATACATCACAAAAAACCCCGCCGTGAGCACCAATAAGGCCGTACCTAAGTCCGGCTGGCGCACAATAAGGGCAAAAGGAATGGCAAGCAACAGCAAAGCCACCACAAAATCAATAAAACGAAGTTCGGTATTTTGGCGTTTATGAAAATACCAAGCCAGCATAATGGGCACGGTGATTTTCAACATCTCAGAGGGTTGAATTCGTGTGAAACCTAAGTTGAGCCAACGTGTCGCCCCCTTGCTGGTTTCACCAAAAAACTCCACCCCTAAGAGCAACACAACAGCTAGCGCATACACGTAAGGGGCAGCTCGCATCATCCACGGTGGCGGGATAATGGCAATTGCCCACATGACAAAAAAAGCCACCACAAAGTGTTTGGACTGCTCGGCAAAACGCCAGTCTGTGCCACCCACTGCAGAATGCATTACTGTCAGCCCAAGCAAAGCCATGAGCGCCAGTAAAATTAATAGGGGCCAATCCAAAGAGAAAAAAGCCCGTACTAATGCTTGCCAGACTAATTTCATGGTTTTAGATTCCCTCTTTCTACTAGCCAATAATCAAAAACAGACCGGGCTAAAGGTGCTGCAATCGTAGCCCCCCAACCAGCGTTCTCTACGATAAGACCAATGGCTATTTTCGGATTGTCTGCTGGGGCATACGCCATAAATAAGGCGTGATCCCGTAAACGCTCATCAATCGCACTCGCATTATATTTAGCACCACGCAAGCTAAAGACCTGCGCCGTACCTGTTTTACCTGCAGCCTGATACGCAGCATTCGCAAAAGCGCGTCGCGCAGTGCCAGATCGTGTCACATCAATTAAGGCTTTTTTGACCACATCAATGTTGGCCTGTTTCAAGGGAATTACATGAGAAGGCTCGGTAACAGTAGCTTGCCTATCCCCATTGATCGGGTTAATAAGATCACGCACTAAATGCGGTTTCATATATACCCCGTTATTTGCCAAAACGGAGGTTGCCTGAGCCAGCTGCAATAAGGTGAATGAGTTATAGCCTTGCCCCACCACCACGGATACGGTTTCCCCCGCATACCAACGCTGCTGCGATGGCGTTTTATACGCATTTCGCTTCCATTCACGAGATGGCAAAATACCTTTGCGCTCACCCTCTAAATCAATCCCCGTTAGCTGACCAAAGCCAAACTGTTTACTAAAGTCATGGAGAGCATCAACCCCAATATCCGGCCCTAAAGAATAAAAATATGTATCTGATGACACCACCAACGCCCGATGCATATCCGTCCACCCATATGCAGCGCCCCCCGCATTACGGAAACGTTGACCACCGAATTCAAAATAGCCAGGGTCTGGCATACGATCATGGGCCGCCCGTTTACCCATTTCTAAGGCGGCTAAAGCCACAAAAGGTTTATAGGTAGAACCAATCGGATAGGTACCAAACAAAGGGCGGTTAATGAGTGGGTGATCAGGAGACTCATTTAATTTGCGCCAATTTTCTACATCAATGCCGTCAACAAATAAATTAGGATCAAAAGACGGTGCTGACACAAAAGCGAGCACCTCTCCTGTAGATGGCTCTATGGCCACCAATGCACCCCGCCTACCTGCAAACTGCGCCTCTGCGTGCTGCTGTAGGCCTATATCAATGGAAAGCTGTAGGTCCATGCCCGGCACCGGGTCTTTGCGGCTAAGGACGCGTACTGGACGGCCTGAGGCCGTGACCTCTACTTCCTCTACACCGGTCTGTCCATGCAGAGTGTCTTCCCAGGTTTTTTCAATCCCTTTTTTACCAATGATATGTGTGCCACGGTAATTACCGATACGGCCTTCATTTTCGAGCTGCTGCTCATCGGCCTGAGAAATACGCCCCACATAACCAATCACATGAGCTGCCGATTCGCCTTGAGGGTATTCACGCACCCAGCGAGCTTGTAGCTCAACCCCTGGAAATTTAAAAGAATGTGCTGCAAACCAAGAAGCTTCGATCTCGTTTAGGTTATTGCGTAAAATAGTGGGCGCATAACGACTACTCTGCCCCAATAGCTGGTTAAATCGACGACGCTCTCTAGGGGATAAATACACCAATGTAGATAGTTCATCTAGCATGTCATTCATTGGTTTATCTATATGTGCTGGCACTACTGTCAGGGTGTAATCCCTGTAATTACGTGCCAACACCACCCCTGTACGGTCTGTTACCTCTCCGCGTCGCGGAGGTATGGGAACGACGGCAATCCGGTTTTGATCGGCTCGTGCTGCTAACCCTTCGTAGCGCACCACCTGCAAATACCACAAGCGAGCAATCAATATGCTGAGCAACAATAACACCACCACACCTGCCACACTGGCACGTACTATGGTGCGACGGCGCAATAGCTGGGAGGTTTTTTTAAACTCAAACATGATGTTTTAGGATGCGCTTTCGTCAGCGTCATCTAAACGACGATGCGGCAATAATAAAAGCAAGTCAGCAATGGGCCAGAGCGCTGCCATAGAAACAGCAGACCAAAGCCAATCCCAACCTGCCCATTCCCCGGCAAACCACGCATGGGCGAACCGAGACACAGACAATGCCACCACCCAAATAGGCAACAAATGAATTAACTGCACCAGAGGGCTAAATAACAAAAGGCGACGACGTAATAATCCCACCCCATAAATAGCCAGCACGTAGCTTAGGGCTTGCTCACCTAACAGAGCACCGCCATGTACATCTAATAATAGCCCAAGAAAAAAACCGGCCAACATATTGACCCGACGTGGCTCATGCAAGGTCCAAAAGCACAGCACTAATAATAAAAGGTCGGGAGCCACAAGCCAGAGCCGCCATGACAACAGCGACAACATCCACATGGCAAAGATAGAACCCCACACCATGAACCCACTGGATACAACACGAAAGGGTGAGCTATCTATAGGTTGCAAAGAGCTGAGCGAACTATTGTATTCGCGATTCCCAGCCTTAGAGTGAGACGTCTTACTCATTGAACCCCTCTGTGTCCTCTTTGTGTAGTTTAGATTCTTGGACTAGCAACACTAAAAAATGACGATAGCGTTCTGGATGAGATAAAGGTTGACCCACCGCTACGGCAAAACCGGTAGCTGGATCAAAATTGATGCTTTCAACAACCGCAACGGGCAAACCCGCGGGAAAAAGCCCCCCAATCCCACTGGTAATTAGGGTGTCACCGACCTCAAGGTCCACCTCATTCGTTAAGTAACGCGCCTCGATTTTTGCGGCGGCATGGCCACCAAAGGCGACTAGACGTAGACCATTGCGTAGAACCTGAACCGGAATAGAGACCTTATCATCCGTAATGAGTGCAGCCTCTGCGGTGTAAGGCGTGACACGCACCACCTGCCCTACTACCCCCCCTTCGTCAATCACGGGCATACCAGCACGAATACCGTCACTGGCCCCTTTGTTGAAAATGAGGCGACGATTAAAGGCATTTGGAGGCTCATACAGAACCTCTACCGCTACAGCAGGCTGAGTAACCGTGTCCGCCACGTGCAATAAACGACGTAACTGTTCATTTTCCACAGAAAGCTGGGCGGCATGGGTAGAAATTTGTGCCAGCTCGATACGTTGACGCTGTAGGGCTTCTTTTTCGCTGTGAACCAAAGCCGTCGCATTCATCCATGTGTCTACATATTGCGAAAGCTCAGCAGGAGCCATCGCCACCCGCTGGAAAGGATAGATTGCCACAGCAATGGCTTGGCGTGCTGGTTCAAGCACAGTCCAGCGCGCATCAGTAATCAACAAGACCACTGATACTAAGACGAAAACGGCTAAGCGGACTTCGGCAGCAGGGCCACGCCTAAACAGCCGAAGAGAGCGTTGTTCTTGCATGATTGACCATCAATAGCACCAGCAAAGAGAGCCAAAGCTGGCGCCATTTAAACTGGAAAGGCAAGGGATTAGTCGTAAATAAATACGGCTCCTAGTTTCTCTAGGTGTTCAAGCGCCTCGCCACAACCGCGCACCACGCAGGTTAATGGATCGTCTGCTACCACCACTGGAAGCCCCGTTTCCTCTTGGAGTAAACGGTCTAGATCATGAACTAAAGCACCACCACCTGTTAGGGCAATCCCTTTTTCAGTAATGTCAGCACCGAGTTCTGGCGGTGTTTGCTCTAGGCCTGTTTTTACAGCGGAGACAATTTGGTTCAACGGGTCGGTCAAAGACTCTAGGATCTCGTTGGAAGACACGGTAAAACTACGTGGAACACCTTCGGAAAGATTACGCCCTTTGACCTCGATTTCACGGATTTCCGTACCGGGGAAAGCTGAACCGATTTCTTTTTTAATGCGTTCAGCAGTGGGCTCACCGATAAGCATACCGTAATTACGGCGTATATAGTTGATAATTGCCTCATCGAACTTATCGCCACCAACACGCACGGAACCTTTGTAGACCATACCGCCTAAAGAGATAACAGCAACCTCTGTGGTCCCCCCGCCAATATCTACCACCATCGACCCACTTGCGTCCGATACGGCAAGCCCTGCACCGATCGCTGCAGCCATTGGTTCTTCGATTAGGTAGACTTGGCTTGCGCCTGCACCTAAAGCAGATTCACGGATGGCACGACGCTCAACCTGTGTAGAGCCACACGGCACACACACAATAATCCGAGGACTAGGCGCAAACATGCTACGCGGATGAACCATACGGATAAACTGCTTTAACATCTGCTCAGTTACCGTAAAGTCCGCAATTACACCGTCTTTCATAGGACGAATCGCCTCGATATTACCGGGGACTCGACCTAACATTTGTTTGGCCTCGTGGCCGACTGCTTGAATGATTTTTTTGCCGTTAGGGCCGCCATCGTGACGAATGGCTACAACAGATGGCTCGTCCAGTACAATGCCTTTACCCCGAACGTAGATCAGGGTGTTAGCCGTACCAAGGTCAATAGCCATGTCGCTAGAGAAGTAACTGCGTAGAATTCCGAACATGGGTGCGCAATGTAGATAAGAATGGGTATAAACAACAGGTGTCGGGGTCGGTAAAAACCTGACAGTGAAACAATCAATGATAACTTATAATTTAAGTCTATTCAGACTGAATTACAGCCTAAAGACCATCTAGGCTATATTTTTAAATAAAATAGCCCCAAAATGGGGGCAATGCACCAATTTTTTAATTTTGATACTGACTCTGGGATTTTATTATGGCAATCACACAGCAAGATGTCGCACATATTGCACACCTAGCACATATCGCACTAACACCCGAGCAAACTGCCCAAGCCGAACAAGACTTCGGTCAAATTATTGAACTGATTCAACAGTTGCAAAGCGTGGACACTACCGGCGTTGAACCCTTAATTCAGCCATTGGCTGCAATCCAAGAAGTAAACTTACGTTTACGCGCTGACGAACCGGCCCCTACCAACACCATTGAACAACGTGATGCGTTGATGAACAATGCCCCTGCTCAAACCGAAGGCTTGTTCTTGGTTCCAACTGTTATTGAATAAGCTGGATTACTATGTCTTTATTTAATGAATTCTCTGACCTTACTGCTTTAGGTCAAGCTTTACGTGCTGGCACAATCAGTGCGCGCGAATTGGCACAAGACGCCTTACATCGTGTGGCGCAAAGCGATATTAACGCCTTTACGCATGTAGACGCTGATTTGACATTGGCCCAAGCCGATGCTGCGGACACCCTCTTGGCCTCCGGTCAGGCAACTGCTCTTACTGGTATTCCTATTGCGCACAAAGATGTATTCGTCACCAAAGGCTGGCGCACTACTGCGGGCAGCAAAATGCTCGAAAACTACGTCAGCCCTTTTGATGCAACGGTTGTAGAGCAACTGCTCGCCGCCGGAGCGGTATCACTGGGTAAATTAAATTGTGATGAGTTCGCTATGGGCTCAGACAGCACTACCTCTTACTTTGGCGCAATTAAAAATCCGTGGGATCACAGCCGAACCCCTGGTGGCTCCTCTGGTGGCTCTGCGGCGGCTGTTGCGGCGGGTCTAGTCATGGCGGCAACGGCCTCCGATACCGGAGGCTCTATACGTCAGCCTGCTGCGCACTGTGGTCTTACCGGCTTAAAGCCCACCTACGGTACGATTTCACGTTTTGGTGTGATTGCCTATGCGTCCAGTCTAGATCAAGCAGGCCCGATTGCTCGTAGCGCCCGTGATGTGTTAGCCATGCTTCAACATATGGTGGGCTTTGATGCAAACGACCCCACTAGCCTAGCTCTCTGTGGCGATCAAAAAAATGACGGCGCGCGCATCACAGAACAATTCAATCAGCACAGCACTCAATTTGATGCCAATGCCGCACAACCTTTAAAAGGGCTACGTATTGGTCTACCTAAAGAGTTTTTCGCTGGCAACATAGATACAGATAGTGCAGCCGCAATAGAACAAGCGATTCAGCTCTATGAATCGTTAGGGGCAACTCGTGTAGACATCTCATTGCCGCTAACCCAACAAGCCGTACCTACTTACTACGTCATCACCCCAGCCGAAGCCTCCAGCAACCTATCTCGCTTTGATGGTGTTCGCTTTGGTCATCGTGCCGCTGAATACACTGACCTAGAAAGCATGATCAGCAACAGTCGTGCCGAAGGCTTTGGTGTAGAGGTAGTACGTCGTATTTTAACGGGGACCTACGTGTTATCCGAAGGCTACTACGATGCCTATTACCTGCAAGCCCAACGTGTACGTCGCCTCATTGCCAATGATTTCCGCACAGCCCTAGAGCAATGTGACGTGATTCTTGGCCCTGTAGCCCCACGTACCGCGCAACGCCTAGACCATCAGAATGACGACCCCACCGCAGATTGGCGCAATGATGTGTACACGCTGGGTGTGAACTTAGCGGGCTTACCTGCCATGTCGACTCCGTGTGGCTTTAGCTCTCAGAATATGCCAATTGGTCTGCAACTCATTGGTAACTACTTTAACGAAGGTCAGTTGCTCGCTATTGCCGACCGTTTTCAACAACATAGCGACTGGCACCAACGCATTGCAGGAACAAAATAATGGAATGGGAAATTGTGATTGGGCTAGAAACTCACGCCCAGCTATCAACTAAATCAAAAATCTTTTCTAACAGCAGCACCGCATTTGGCTCTGAGCCTAATACACAGGCATCCGCTATTGATATGGCGCTACCTGGCACACTGCCTGTTTTTAACGAGGCCGCCGCCGACAAAGCCATTCGTTTTGGCCTAGCTGTCGGTGCCGAAATCACGCCTCGATCTGTGTTTGCACGTAAAAACTATTTTTACCCTGACCTACCTAAAAACTACCAAACCAGTCAGTTTGATCTGCCGGTCGTGGTCGGTGGCAAAATCAGCCTCTTTGTGGGCGAGGTTGAACATACGATTAATTTAACGCGAGCTCATCTCGAAGAAGACGCTGGTAAATCCTTACACGAAAA
Organism: uncultured Paenalcaligenes sp.; assembly: GCF_947630565.1. Taxonomy (NCBI): domain Bacteria; kingdom Pseudomonadati; phylum Pseudomonadota; class Betaproteobacteria; order Burkholderiales; family Alcaligenaceae; genus Paenalcaligenes; species uncultured Paenalcaligenes sp. The sequence continues at coordinate 13,961 of NZ_CANRIC010000005.1, read as the reverse complement.
CTTTACAGGCCCGCATGGCGAATCCTCCACAGGGATAGACTTAAATCGCGCTGGTACACCCTTGCTTGAAATTGTCTCTGAACCAGAAATGCGTTCTGCCGCCGAAGCCGTTGCCTATGCACGGGCCATGCACTCATTAGTCGTGTGGCTAGGCATCTGTGATGGCAACATGCAAGAAGGCTCTTTCCGTTGCGATGCGAACGTCTCTGTACGCCCTAAAGGTCAAAAAGAGTTTGGCACACGTTGCGAACTAAAAAACATTAACTCATTCCGTTTCATGGAGCGCGCCATCAACTACGAGGTGCGCCGACAAATTGAGTTAATCGAAGATGGCGGCAAAGTCATTCAAGAAACCCGTCTCTATGATGCTGATCTGGATGAAACGCGCAGCATGCGTAGCAAAGAAGACGCAAATGACTACCGTTATTTTTCTGATCCTGATTTAGCTCCTTTGTATATCAGCCCAGAATGGATTGAGCGCGTCAAAAAAGAGATGCCCGAGTTACCGGCCCAGAAACGAGCACGCTTTGAGGCAGAACTAGGACTAAATGCCTATGACGCCAATCAATTGACTGTCTCTCGCGATGTGTCTGATTTCTTTGAGCAAACCTATGCGGCTCTTAATAACAGCCATGCTAAATTAGCCGCTAACTGGATTATTTCAGATCTAACCGCAGCACTAAACCGCGAAGAACTCAGCATTACAGAGTCAAAAATCAATCCAGCGCAACTTGCCATGTTGATTTTACGTATTGCAGACAATACGATTTCCAATAAGATGGCACGTGAGGTCTTTGCCGCCATGTGGGAAGGTGAAGCTGCTGCCGATGCGGACGCGATTATTGAAAAACGCGGTTTAAAACAAATCAGCGATAGCGGTGCGATTGAAGCCATGGTCGATGAGGTCATTGCGGCCAACCCAGATATTGTGGAACAGTACCGTGCGGGTCGTGATAAAGCCTTTAACTCACTGATTGGTCAGGTCATGAAAGCAGCTAAAGGTAAAGCTAACCCACAACAAGTCACCGACATCCTAAAATCCAAACTCGGTTAATCCGTAGTGGCTATACGTCGCTGATAATCAAAAAAAACCCCAAGAAATTATTTCTTGGGGTTTTTTCATGCACGATCTATTTATTCACTAATCAAAAAGCAATTAGGTTAAACACCATATTTTTGGCGATAGGCTGCCACTGATTGTTGATGTGCAGCTAATTCTGAATTGTTCTCTAGGTAGAACATAATATCGCTCAGGGATGCGATACTAATGACTGGCATACCGTACTTGTTGCTGACCTCTTGAACTGCCGAATGGGCTGACAACGCATTGTCAGGGCCTGCACGCTCCATGCGATCTAGGGCAATGAGTACCCCAGCCGGTTCAGCGCCTGCGGCTCGGATGATCTCCACAGACTCGCCAACAGAAGTCCCTGCGGTAATCACATCATCAATAATGATGACCTTGCCTTTTAATGGGGCGCCAACTAGGGTTCCGCCTTCGCCATGCGCTTTGGCCTCTTTACGGTTAAAAGCAAAAGGTACATCGCGGCCCGCCATGCTGGGGTGATTCGCCAAGGCCACCGAGGTCGCTGTTGATAGGGGGATACCTTTGTAGGCTGGGCCAAATAGCATGTCAAACTCGACCCCAGACGCCACCAATGCATGCGCATAAAATTGAGCCAAACGACCTACAGACGCACCACTGTTAAACAAGCCCGCATTAAAAAAATAGGGGCTAAGACGACCCGATTTCACTTTAAATTCACCAAAGCGCAAAACGCCTTGGTCTAAAGCAAAGCGTACAAATTCATTACGTTGAGAGGGCATGATTTACTTTCCAATTCAATTCATTACGTAGATAACGCGCCTATTATCACATGAAAGTTTGCCTGATGTGAGGCTGAGCTTACATCGGCATTTAATCTATTTTGAGGTAACACTATGACAATGCCTGTTTTTTATCTTTCACACGGCGGTGGCCCTTGGCCTTGGATGGAACAAGGTCTAGTACGCTATGCTGACTTACAGCGTTGCTTAGAACAGATTCCAAGCCAGCTGCCCGCCAAACCGGCTGCGATCTTAATGATTTCAGCTCACTGGGAAACACAAGGCACCTTTTTAGTCCAAGCCAACCCGACTCCACCGATGGTGTACGACTACTATAATTTTCCAGAGCACACCTATCACATTCGCTATCCCGCACCGGGAGACCCAGATCTGGCTTTACGGGTTCAGCAGCTCATCGCTAAAGCAGGCGGTCACGCCGATCTTGATAACGAGCGTGGCTTTGACCACGGTGCTTTTGTACCTGCCTTTGCTATGTACCCAGAGGCCGACATACCGATGGTGCAACTTTCTATTGATGCCAATTATGACCCTCTACTGCACCTACAACTAGGTCAGGTACTACGACCATTACGTGAACAAGGTGTCTTAATTATTGGCAGTGGAGCGAGCTATCACAACCTACGTCTGATGGGCCCCGAAGGCGCTCAACCCTCGGTGCAGTTTGATGCGTGGTTAGAATACGCGATGCTTAAAGCCGACTCGCAAGAGCGTCAAGAGCTGATGCAAAACTGGAGTTTTGCTCCTGGGGCTCGTATTGCGCACGCCAGAGAAGATCACTTAGTGCCATTATTTACTGCGGTAGGAGCCGCCTATGACTCCGATCCAGTAAGCCGTATTTTAACGAGCACTAGCTCTAGCGGTATCGTAAATGCCAGTTATCGATTTGGCTAAACGGTGGACTTTCTCTGTGGTTTTGAATACGCTATCTTTCCTTATATAACTCATACTTCACTTTAGAGATTTGCCCGTGCTACGTATTTGCAGTTTAAACATGAATGGGATACGCGCCGCGTACCGCAAAGGATTTGCAGACTGGTTGGCTCAACATCAACCCGATATGGTCTGTATGCAAGAGGTGCGTATTCAAGACAAAGACTTGACCGAAGCCATGCGCCACCCTGAGGGCTACACCGGCCATTTTAATTTGGCCGAAAAAGCCGGTTACAGTGGTGTAGGTTTATACCTCAAAGAGGAGCCTCGCGCCGTTCATAGTGGTATGGGCTGCAATGAGTTTGACCCCGAAGGCCGTATTATTCGCGCAGACTATGAGCAATTAACCGTCATCAGTGCTTATCTGCCATCGGGAACCAGCGGCGATGAACGCCAAGATGCTAAATACCGATTTCTAGCGCATTTTGAAAACTGGATAGCTGCTTTTATGGACGACCATAAAACGACAGGCCGAGAGTACGTAATTTGTGGTGATTGGAATATCGCCCATCACGAAATTGATTTAAAAAACTGGCGTGGTAATAAGAAAAACTCTGGTTTTTTACCCGAAGAACGGGCTTGGATGACCAAAATCATGACGGAAATGGGTTGGGTCGACGTGTATAGGAACCTATACCCAGATCATAGCGAGGAATGCTATACCTGGTGGAGTAATCGCGGGCAAGCTTGGGCCAATAACACAGGGTGGCGTATTGATTATCAAATAGCTACACCGGGTGCTGCGGCAGCAGCAAAACACGCTTGGGTCTATAAAGAAGACCGTTATAGCGACCATGCGCCTTTAGTTATTGATTATGAGCTCAAGGCCTGATCAAAAAGGACTTCCTGGGTGGAAGTCCTTTTGCTTTTCTGCGTCGGGTTAAAGGCTAATAGCCCATCAGTTTTAACGGAAATAATGAAATGGCTGGAATATAAGTAATCACCAGCAACACCACAATCATAATTAAAATAAACGGGATTGCGCCCACAGAGGCTTTTTCTAGGGTGGTTTCGCCAACCCTAGCCCCCACAAACAGATTCACCCCTACTGGCGGTGTCACCATACCCACTGCTAAGTTCACAATCATCACAATCCCAAAATGAACGGGATCTACCCCTACTGCCACCACGACAGGCAACAAAATGGGGACTAAGATAATGATTGCAGCCAATGTCTCCATGAACATACCAACAAACATCAATAATATATTGATGAGCAATAGGATCAAGATGGGATTATCGGTTAGGCTAACGATATAATCCGCAATCATAAATGGAATACGCTCAATAGCTAATACACGGCCAAAAATGGTGGCAGTACCTACAATAACTATCACGGTGGCAGAGGTTAAAGCCGACTCTGCAATCACCTTATAGAGATCTCGTAGTTTTAGCTCTTTATGAATAAAGAGCCCCACAACAAACCCATAAATAACGCCTATCGCAGCGGCTTCAGTGGGAGTAAAAACCCCACCATAGATACCACCCAGAATAATCACGGGAACCAATAAAGCCCATTTCGCATCCCAAATGGCTTGCCACTTTTGTGCAGCACTAAAACGTTCTGTATTGCCCACGTATTTTTCTTTACGAGCCTTGAGGTAAGCCACCAGAATGAGTGCCAAACCAATTAATAAACCCGGTACTACACCTGCCAAGAACATCTGCGTAATAGATACGTTGGCAGAAACGGCATAAATAATCATAGGAATACTGGGGGGAATAATAATCCCAATACTACCTGCTGAAGCAATCAGCCCTACCGAATACCCTTTTTCATAGCCCTCTTTAGCCATGGCAGGCAATAGCAAACCGCCAATAGCAGCAACGGTTGCAGGCCCAGAGCCGGAAATAGCGGCAAAGAACAGGCAAGTCACCACAGCAATAATCGCTAAGCCACCGGTATAACGACCAAAAAACACATTCGCTACATTCAATAAACGGCGTGATAGACCACCTTGACCCATTAAGTCGCCAGCCAAAATAAAAAATGGCACAGCCATCAAGGGGAATGAGTCAATGGATGTCACTAAGCCTTGGGCAATATAACTACTGCTGACCTTACCGCTATAAAGCAACGCAACGGCAGAAGCCAAACCTAATGAAATAGCAACCGGCACACTCACCGCTAACAAAGCAATAAAGCTACCAAATAATAATAAAGAAATCATGGCTTTGCTCCGTGGCGAATGGCTTGAATCTCATAGTAGATTTGCTGTAACAAACGTAACACCACCAAACCAAAACCAACCATTGGGGCTAAATAGACATAGCCCATTGGGATGCCTAATGAGGAGGACTTTTGGCCAAAGTTAAAAATCTTGACGGTTAATGCGTAGCCCTCTTTCATCACCAGTGCAGCAAAAATAATAAAAAACAGGTGTGCAACAATGGTGACGTGATGCTGGTAATTGGGGAAAAGCTTATTTGTGACGGCCTCAACACGAATATGCGCATGGCGTTTTACGGCACAAGCTGCGCCAATGTAAGTGGCCCAAATAAAACAGTAACGTGCTAGCTCTTCCGACCACGTTAGCGCATCGTTCAGCACATAACGCATAAACACTTGGGTTCCAATTAGCACTGACATCATAGACAGCAGCAATACCAATAAACTTTCTTCTAGGTTCTGATCAAGCCATTTCATTTGTACACCCCTGAAAAAAGAGCAGAATACGATTTGCATTCTGCTCTAGTACGACTTGCTAATTAGCTTTTAGAGACTTCAGCAACGATACGATCAACGATATCGGCACCAATTTTCTTTTTAACTAAGGCTTGAATTGGGCCCATACGATCAGAAAATGCAGCTAATTGCTCTGGGCTTAATTCGGTAATTTTCACATTAGGCATATTTTCAACGGCTTTTTCATCTGCCTTTTGTGCTAAATCACGTTGATAATCCGTGGAGCTTTTAACGACTTCAGCAAAAATAACTTTGTCTTCATCACTAAAACGATTGTAGACATCGGGGTTAATCATCAAAGGCCAAGGCGAGTAAACGTGATTTGTTTTACTAATGAAGTTCTGTACTTCGTAGAATTTCATGTCATAGAACAAATTGATGGGGCCCTCTTGCGCATCGAATGTACCTTGCTGCAAGGCAGTGAATAATTCACCAAAAGCTAATGGGGCTGGATTGGCTCCCAGTTCTTTCCATGCCGCAATATGGACTTCGTTTTCCATTGTGCGCATCTTCATCCCTTTCAAATCATCAGGAGAAAGAATTTCTTTTTTATTGTTGGTTAACTGACGGAATCCATTTTCCCAAAAGGAAACGGCTTTAATACCTACTTTATCTAAACTAGCTAATAGGCTTTGACCGATTTCACCGTCCAAAACGCGGTAAACACTATCGCGATCCTTAAAGAGAAAAGGAATATCTAAAGCAAAGAACTCTTTATTAAAGTTACCCAATACCGCAGAAGACACAAAGGCCATATCTACGTTACCTAGCTGAATACTTTCAACTAGCTCGCGCTCGCTACCTAATTGAGAGTTTGGAAAAACCTCTAGCTTAATGCGACCCTGCGTTTTCTCCTCTAGCTGTTGACCTAAGAACTCAAAGGCGGCCTGTCCTGAACTAGTGGTGGATGAGGCATGCCCGGCTTTTAAAACAATCGTATTTGCAGCGGCAGTACCAGAAACACCAATAGCTAAGGCACATGCAGTCAGCGCAAAAACGCTATGATGTAGAATCTTTTTTGATAGTTTAGAAAGCATAAAGCGTCTCCGAAAGTCGGGCATCATTGCCCAAGGAATAGGTCATAGTATATGACTGACTCCCCTGTTCTCTTTAGCCACATCTAAATCATTTACGTAGCTAGACGAGTACAAAAGCTGTAATCAATTTTAAGTTGATGCTACAATTTTTTCAATAACTGAAAGCAGTTATCAAGTAATGAGAAAGGAATAAAAATGACAAGCAACGCAAGCACAGACAAAACAGAAAATGAACAACGCTTTATCACTGAACTGCAGGCCGTACTTGGCGCAGATCAATTATTGCTACAGTCACAAATCAGTGAAAAATACCTGCAAGACTGGAGTGGTGAGAAAGGCTTTCAGCCTTTAGCTGTCATCCGCCCTCGCAGCACAGAGGAAGTCTCTAAAGCACTGGCTTTATGTCATCAGTACAAATACCCCGTCGTACCCCAAGGTGGTATGACCGGTTTAGCTGGCGGTGCTAACGCTATCGCTAATAGTATTGTGCTTTCCTTAGAGCGCATGAGCGGAATCACTGAAATTGATGCTGGCTCTGCCACCATGACGGCTTGGTCAGGTACTCCTTTACAAGTCATGCAAGAAGCCGCTGAACAAGCAGGCTTTATTTTTGCTTTAGATTTAGGTGCTCGTGGCTCATGTCAAATTGGCGGCAACTTATCCACCAACGCAGGCGGTAATCGAGTCATTCGTTACGGGATGGCCCGCGACGTTGTACTAGGGCTAGAGGTTGTGCAAGCGGACGGCACCGTTTTATCCATGATGAATAAAATGGCCAAAAACAATGCTGCCTTTGATCTAAAGCATCTGTTTATTGGATCAGAAGGCACGCTAGGCATCATTACGCAGGTTGTCGTCAAGTTACACCCTAAAGTTACGGGTGCGAATACAGCCTTGGTTGCGCTAGATAGTTTTGACTCGGTTATCAAGCTATTACGTTACAGCCAACAAGCGCTATCCGGCCTAGTGAGCGCCTTTGAAGTCATGTGGCACGATTATTACCAATCCGCTACGACTGTAGGTGGCATTCGCGCACCTATTGCTGGCGAGCATCCTTTGTATGTATTGATTGATATGCAAAGCGCGTCTCCAGAACAAGATCGTGAACGCTTTGAGGCCGTATTAGAACACGCCCTAGAAAATGGCTGGCTGACGGATGCCGTTATTGCCCAATCACATGCAGATGCCGAATCCTTTTGGTTGCTGCGAGATTCCGTCGCTGAGTTATTGCAAAGCTTCAGCCCTACGATCAACTTTGATATTTCCTTTCCTATCTCTCGAATCGGCGAAGCCGTTGAGCGCTTAAATGCCGTCTTAGATACCGATCATCCCGGGATCAAAAGCATGTTCTTTGGGCACGTAGGCGATGGGAATATCCACGTAGTCGTAGGCCCACTACCTGAGGACGATGGGAAAACAGAATATGCCATTGAAAAAGCATTTTATGATATTACGGCAGAATTCAGCGGCTCGGTATCCGCTGAGCATGGGATTGGCTTACACAAAAAACCGTGGCTACATTACAGCCGTACCCCTGCTGAACTCGCATTGATGCGCACGCTCAAACAAGCCCTAGACCCTAAAAATATCTTGAACCCTGGTAAGGTCTTTGATCTAACTAACTAAGACCTATTTAGTATGTCCTAGCTCGCAGCTGATCTCAGCTGCGGCGCTTTGGACTAGCTCTATCAGCTCTAATCGACGCTCATCTGGCATTGTTTTTAATAAGCTTGCCACACTAATTGCCGCCACAATTTGCCCTGTACTATCACGTACTGGTGCTGCCACACAGCGTAGCTCCACATCGACTTCACCTAGATCAAGTGCATAATCCCCTTGGGCATATTGATGCATCATACGCAGCCAATCATACAAATCGGGCTGAGGATTTAGTAAATGACACTGCCGATGATAGAGTTGCTCCCAGTCTTCTACTGTCTTATCTAAGACAAGAGCCTTACCTACCGCCGTAATAATGATTGGATTCATTCCACCTATCTGAGAACGAATCTCGATGGCACGCTGACTAGCGATCTTGTCCAAATAAATCACATTGTCCGCATCGGCATAACAAAGATGAACCGTATCGGAGGTTTTTTTGGCTAAACGCCTAAGAATAGGCTGAGCCAGTTGAGTTAGGTTGACCTGTGAATAGGCCCTATAACCTAACTCCATTAGCTTACGTCCTAAGCGATATTTATCCTGTTCTCTTTGAATGAAATGACGCTGTTGCAAAGCCATCAAAATCCGATGTGTCGTGCTATAAGTCATCCCGGTGCGTTGGGCGATTTCGCTGATCGTAAGCGGCGCATCAGCCACCACATCAATAATATCTAACCCACGCAATAAGGTTTGGCTCGGAGCACGTACATTCAAATTTTCACCGGCCATTGCAACACCATCATTTACAAACAAAAAGAATTACAGCAATCGCGGAGCCTGTGATGGCAAAGCACGAGCGTCATCACTATGATCTGCCTGTTCGACCTGAAGATCCAGCGTGTCGCCCAAGCGGAAAGCCGAAATGTAATCAACCAATTGGTCAGCCTGTGTGCGTAAGGCACTGGATGCGCTGGTGGTTTGTTCGACTAAATCCACGTTTTGCTGCGTCATGTCGTCCATCAACGCAATGGCTTGATTGATTTCATTTAAACCAATGGATTGCTCTTGGCTAGCTGCCGCGATTTCTCGGATCAATACCATCATGCGTTCATTGTTTGTGACAATGTCAGTCATGGTGTCACCGGCTTCGGACACCTGACCACTGCCGTTGGTTACGACCTCTACGGAGCTATCGACTAAGCCTTTGACCTCGTGTGCAGCAGCTGCAGAGCGCTGCGCCAACGCGCGTACCTCTGAGGCCACGACCGCAAAGCCACGCCCCTGCTCTCCGGCACGAGCCGCCTCTACCGCAGCATTCAGTGCCAAAATATTGGTCTGGAACGCAATACTGTCAATAATACCGACAATGTCAGAGATTTTTTGGGACGCGCCGCTGATTTCATCCATCGTGCTGACCACATTATGCACGGCATCACCGCCACGACGCGCCACCACTGCTGCCTGATCTGCCATGCCCTCGGCCTCGCGAGCGTTTGCTGCGTTTTGCTGTACCGTACTATTTAATTCCTCGGTAGCTGCAGAGGTTTCCTCTAAGGATGCCGCCTGTTGATCTGTACGATCGGATAACAACAAAGACCCATCGGCCACACGACTTGCCACGTTTGCAATCGTCGCCGCACTGCCATTGATACGCGAGATAAGCTGGCGTAAGTTTTGCTGCATAGCTCTAATTTGCAGTAATAGTTCAGTAATCTCGTCATTACCATCAGGGCTAATTTTACGGGATAGATCACCTTGGGCAATTGCCTGAGCCATCTCGTTGGCCTCATCAAACCCTTTAGACATACGACGTAAAGTAATTAGCATAAACCAGGTCACAGGTGCAGCACCAAATAACACAATTAACGCAAACAAAATACGCATGCGCTGATAGGTTTGCTCGGCGGCCTGAGCCTCTTGGTTGGCGCTTTCACTTTGGTATACCTGCATGGCTTTTAGCGCCTTTAAGACCGTCTCGCCTTCGGTTCTACCGGCTACCAAGAATTCTTGCATGACAGCAGGAGAGAACTCTCCGCGCCTTACATGATCTAAAGAGGAGTGAACTTTTTGGCCCCACACAGTCTGCGCTGCAGCGACGTCCTGAAGCAAGTCTTGTTCGCGTGTACTCATTGGTCTATCTGCTAAAGCCTTACGGATCTCGACGTTTTCCTGGAGGTTTTCTTGAACTAGATCCAAGTGCATCTCAATGGGATGCCCATGTAGTTCGTAGAGAGAACTTGTTGGATCGTGTTGGAAAGACAAGAGTATATTTAGGCGGGTATCGTAAAAATTGACCACCATGCTGTTGAGCATATCTACAGCAGCCATTTGCGTTTGGTGGACAGTTTTTAAACTATCACGAGCCTTCATGAGGCCTGAAATACCAGCCACCATAGCAAAGGCAAATACCACCCAATATACAAAGACTGTAGCCCAGAAACGCCGGGTTAAGCTAAAGCGACTAAACATAGATTTTTTATATAAAGAGAAAAATAGCAATCACAGAAAACAGGACAAACACGAGCCCCCCCCCTTACATCCTACCGTGTTTTGCATTATTTAGTAACTCAACCTACGCAAAAAACAACAACCAGTTCATGCATTCAGGATCTATATGTAATTTTGCATATAAAGGATTTTCAAATGGCGGATAAATCCACCATTTGAAAATCAATAACGCGATTCTTTTTATTTAAAAACACTGACAAAGCCAGTAATAATAACGACGTTAAAAAAGTCGATAAATAATGAGCCTACCAGTGGTATAACAAAGAACGCTTTTGTTGATGGCCCATTGACCTCGGTGAAGGATTGCATATTTGCCATCGCATTGGGCGTTGCCCCCATACCAAAGCCACAATGCCCTGCTGCCATCACAGCGGCATCATAGTCTTTGCCCATCATACGGAACGTAATATGCGTTGCGAACAAAAACATCACGGCGGTTTGTACAACCAAAATTACCAACAACGGGCCCGCAACGTCGGCAAGCTTCCAGAGTTCCATTGTCATTAATGCCATGACGAGAAAAAAGCCTAGAGAAACAGAACTAATCACCTCGATCTGAGCCATGGGTAATTTATACCCACGCCAATCAATAATATTGCGCACAATAGCAGCGACTACCATCGAGCCCAAATACGCCGGCAAAGTGATTTCTCTTTGCTCAAACCAATCAATAATTAGCGAACCCACCCCCATACACACAGCAACTAAAATAACCGAGTACATGGTGGATTCAAAGAGACCGCCCTCTTTTTCTGATGTGTTATTTTTAATGTCTTGCTGTTCTTTTTCTTTTTTCTGAGCGGCCTTAGCCTGACGTAATGCACTGGCACTTGGGCCAGTAATACCGTACTTTTTCATTAAGTACGTCCCGGCAGGACCACCAATCACACAGCCCGCAACCAACCCCCAAGTAGCAGCAGCAATTGCCGCAGGTAACGCTCCCTCTACACCTTGAGCCGCCAAGATAGGCCCAAAAGCCCCTGACGTCCCGTGCCCGCCGGTTAGCGACATAGACCCTGCTGTTAGCCCCAATAGTGGACTTTGGCCCAACAACACAGAAAGCCCAACACCAATCACATTTTGTAAGGTCAAAAGTAAGACCGCTGCACCTAAAAACAGCACAACTCCTATGCCGCCTTTTTTTAGCATTTCAAAACTAGCCGAAAAGCCGATAGTAGTAAAAAAAGCAGTCATTAAAAAAGCTTGTAAGTTGGTGTAAAGCTGAATGCTAAACGAGCCGCTTTGATGGCCATACAACACAATCAATGAGAACACTAAACCACCAATGATGGGGCTAGGAATAAAATAGCGAGATAAAACCGGGACTCGGTTTTTGATGAGTTTGCCTATGACCAAAAAAACGGCTGCTAAACCAGCCGTTTGCGCCATATCAAGTTGAATATCCATATGCGAACACCTTATTAGCCCTTTAGAGAGCGCGTTCTATTTGGGTCAAATAATGCAAAATAAAGGCAGCGACTTCGGTAGGCTGGTTTAAGTCTAATGACGGTATACCAAGATCCGGTATAGGTTGGTCACTGGCTAACGCCACCACATTTTCAGTGGTTGGGTACACCGGCTCTATGCCTCGTGAGGGTCGGTAAACCTCTAGACGTGGAATGTCCGCCTGTCTATAGCCCTCGACTAAGATGATATCAGCCTCTTGGATACGTTGGACTAAATCAGCTAATAACGGCTCATCCTGATCGTGTAGATTATGAAATAACGCATAATGGTACGGCGAGGCAACGATGACCTCGCGCGCGCCAGCTGCCCTAAAACGGGAGCTGTCTTTTTGGGGCGGCTCAAACTGCAAATTATGGTGACTGTGTTTGATAACAGCCACCTGTACACCTTGAGCACTAAACCAGGGGATCATGGCCTCGATCAGTGTAGTTTTACCGCTGCCAGAACGCCCCACAATGCCAAAAACTCGTTGCATCATAATAGAAATTAATGATTCCGCTGAACGGCAGCAGCACAAAAATCAATTAATGTCTGTTTATACGGACTATCAGGAAATAGACGAATGGCTTGTAAGGCTAAATCTGCCTCGGCATCTGCCGCCTTACGGGTGTAATCCACCGCATCGGTATTAGCAATTGCTGCCGCTACGGCCTCAAAATCAGCATCACCGGTTTCAATCGCTGATTTAATCAGCTGTTGTTCCTCGGGTGTACCCACCTGCATAACACGAATCAGGGGCAAGGTCGGTTTGCCCTCGCGCAGATCATCACCCACGTTTTTACCTAATGCCTCGGCATCACCACTGTAGTCCAGCACATCATCAATTAATTGAAATGCTGTACCAATATGACGACCATAGGCACACGCGGCGTCTTCGAGTTCTGGGGAGGCCCCTGATAAAATAGCACCTACCTGGGCTGCGGCCTCGAATAGTTTCGCGGTTTTATAGCGTACCACCTGCATGTAACGGTCTTCGGACACGTCTGGATCATGCACGTTTAACAGTTGTAGAACCTCGCCTTCGGCAATTATCGTTGTCGCCTCTGACAAAACGGCCATGGCACGCATGGACTGGGTTTCAACCATCATTTCAAAGGAGCGTGAGTAGAGGTAATCCCCCACTAATACACTGGCAGCGTTACCAAAGACAGCATTCGCCGTACTGCGTCCGCGACGTAGGTCTGATTCGTCCACCACATCATCATGTAATAATGTCGCCGTGTGAATAAATTCAACCACGCCAGCTAATAGATGATGATGTGTGCCTTTATAGCCTAAAGCGTTGGCGATCAATAACAACATAGCGGGGCGCATTCTTTTGCCACCCGCGCCCACAATATATTCCCCGATGGTGCGAATTAAGACGACCTCAGAATTCAGACGCCCGCGGATTACCGCATCAAGGGCTTTCATGTCATCAGCAATAGGGTTCATTAGATTTGGGAGATTCAAAGCGCGTTCCGAACTAAAAAATACCAATTTGGTAAATAAACCTAGTTGGCTTGGTAAAAGCCAAGGCTAAAGGGATAATTATACGGTGTTGTGACGTTTAAGCCGAATTTGTCACTAAATAAAAAACACCACGGCAAAAAAACCACGTCAATTGAGCATAATAGTGCTTTTGTTAAGCAAGCGGAGAAAATTTTGACTTACGATTTAACCCATTTAATCCAACGTGCAGAGCGCGTACTAGAACAGTTAGAGGCTTATCTCCCCCCTGCACCTCCGGCCATAGACTGGGATGCGCCTGCTTTTATTTGGCGTAGACGCGGTGCGCGTGGTTGGTTAGATGCCGTTAAGCATATTGCTACTATTAGCCCAGACGATCTGCAACATATTGAGCAGCAAAAAGAAACCATTACCCGTAATACCGCTAATTTTGT
>NZ_CANRIC010000004.1:0-78421 GCF_947630565.1 uncultured Paenalcaligenes sp. | reverse complement strand
GGGCGTGATTGAATATCACGGCGCCTAAACCGATGACAACAAGAATCACCTTGCTTTAGCTGGGTGAGCTTCAATATGAATGCCATTAAAGGCTATGCGTAGATCATAGCGCTAAATAGTAGCAAAGCGAACTCGCTCTTTGGGAAAATGAATACTAAACGTGCTTCCTGAACCATAACGGCTTTGTATCGCGAGTTCGGCCTGATGTCGGGCGATGACATGACGAGTAATGGCTAAACCTAAGCCCGTTCCCCCTGTGGCCTTAGAGCGTCCTTTATCTGCTCGATAAAAGCGCTCTGTGATGCGGGGAATATCTTGAGGTGCAATACCAATCCCCGTATCCTGAACAGAAAAGGTCGCCGAACCATCGTCATTCATAAACCACGACGTGGTAATAGTACCGCCTTTAGGTGTATAGCGGATGGCATTGGTTAATAGGTTCCCCACCGCAGAGGCCAGCTCTGTTTCCGCGCCCTCAAGCCACAGTTTATCGTCAATATGAGTTTCGAAGTCATGTTGACCATTTGATAGGGCTTGTACACGTTGTAAGGCTTGCTCGATCACGTAGTTAAGTGGAACCGCTGTATTTTCTGCGGATGGAGAGGATTCCAGAGTGGAAAGTGTTAATAAGTCTGACACGATAGCCTGCATATGCTGGGCTTGCTCAAGCATCATTTGCTCATAGCGCATACGTTGCTCGACTGGCAGAGACTCAGTAGGTAGATCGCGTAAGGTCTCCAGAAAGCCCAATAAAACCGTCAAAGGGGTGCGTAACTCATGCGACACATTCGCCACAAAGTCTTTGCGAGTGGTCTCTAGTTTTTCAACTTGGGTAACGTCTCTGGATACTAATAAAAACTGCCCCATGCCATAGGAGGTCAGTTGAAGTAATAGGGCGCGTTCGCGTCCGCGCTGCGATAAGTGCAGTAGTAAAGGCTGTTCCCACTCTTTTTGGTGTGCGTAATGAGCAAACTCAGGGGTGCGTAAAATATTAAAAATACTTTGATGCTGATCTGTGGCTAGGTTTAAGCCCAAGTGCTGGCTAGCCGTTTGATTGCACCATTGAATGGTCATGGCTTTGTCTAGGGTGACAGCACCCTCTGGCAAGGCCTCTGCGGCCATCATAATGCCATCTAAATGATAATTGAGTGTTTGTAGGTTGATACGGTCTTGTTTTATTTTGCGATAAATAGGAGCTAACACATCGTCCCATGGGCCGGCAGAGACCGGAGGGGCAGCATTTAAATCACGCACCCACAGTTTGATTTTTTGATGTTGGCGACCACTAATAAGCACCATGATCAGTAGTGCAATGGCAAAAATGGCCCAGCCTGTACTGGGGCCTAGCCACATACCTAAGATGAAGGCAGCGCCTGCTATTAGACAAACGCTGCTTAGGGTTTTTCTCATGATTCGTGGGTGATGAGTGTAGTTAGCTCGTTAGGGCAAAGTGGCGGCAAAACGATACCCAGCGCCACGGATGGTCTCAATATGAGCATCATGTGAACTAGGTTCTAGTGCCTTACGTAAGCGTCGAATATGCACATCGACGGTACGTTCTTCTACGAATACGTGATCGCCCCACACTTTATCTAGTAACTGAGCACGGGAGAAAACGCGTTCAGTATGTGTCATGAAAAAGTGTAATAAGCGAAATTCGGTAGGCCCAATAGTAAGGGTTTTACCGTCGCCCGTCACGCGATGTGTGGTGGGGTCTAGGGCCAGTGTACCAATTTCAATAATATCATCTGTTAACTGTGGGGCTCGACGACGTAATACGGCCTTGATGCGGGCTAAGAGTTCTTTAGGGGAGAAGGGCTTCGTGATGTAGTCATCTGCGCCAGCTTCTAGGCCCTCCACTTTGTCGGACTCGGCGCCTTTGGCGGTTAACATAATAACGGGTACTTGGCGGGTTCGCTCATCAGAGCGAAGTTTTTTAGCCAGCGTAATCCCAGAGGCGCCTGGTAGCATCCAATCGACTAAAATAAGATCCGGTAGCTCGGCACTGATTAGCGTCTGAGCTTGTTCAGCATCATAAGCTCGCAGTACCTTGTGCCCTGCAAAGGATAGGTTAACGGCGATCAGTTCTTGGATCGCTGGTTCGTCTTCAATAACAAGAATAGTAGTGCTCATAGTGCCGAAATAAGACTAAGATATTAATAAGATAAAAACATAATATGGCGTTAATGTTTCAGGTTTGTGAAAACGACTTATTCGTACACCTGATTTTTTGCTTTAGGCATGGGTTTTTACCCTTAATTTGCGGTACGATTACAGCATCATGGAAAATAAAACATCTCAATCGAATTCATCGGAAACCACACATTTTGGTTTCCAGACTGTTGCCGAGCATGAAAAAGCCGCTAAAGTTGCCGAGGTTTTTCACTCGGTCGCTCAACGCTATGATGTCATGAATGACCTCATGTCAGCTGGTTTGCATCGTGTATGGAAATCATTCACTATTGGGCGTGCCGCAATACGTCCCGGTATGAAAGTATTGGATATTGCTGGTGGTACGGGCGATTTATCCAAAGCTTTTGCACGTAAAGTGGGTCCTACAGGGCAAGTTTGGTTAACCGATATTAATAGTTCTATGCTGGGCGTGGGGCGGGATCGTCTCCTTGATTTAGGCATTGTGACGCCTGTGTCCGTGTGTGACGCAGAATACCTTCCTTTTCCAGATAATTATTTTGATCGTGTTAGTGTGGCCTTTGGTTTACGCAATATGACACACAAAGATAATGCCTTAGCTGAAATGCGCCGTGTTTTAAAGCCGGGCGGAAAACTGTTAGTCCTGGAGTTTTCTCACATCGCTAAACCTTTAGCTCCTGCTTACGATTGGTACTCATTTAATATCTTGCCTAAAGTAGGCAAAATAGTCGCTCAAGACGAAGAAAGCTACCGCTATTTAGCGGAATCTATTCGTATGCATCCTGACCAAGAAACCTTAGCAAACATGATGCGTGAGGTCGGTTTTGAGCGTGTGCAGTATTTTAATTTGACGGCCGGGATTTGCGCTTTACACGAGGGTGTGAAGTTAGATTAATCGTATTATAGATTAGTAGACCTTAGAGTCTGGTGTATCTAACCGCTGGTCGTTAATGACTTAGCGGTTATTTATTTAGTGTTTCGTGGGGAGACTCAAAATAGCTTTCTTTATACCAAGCGCTGAATCTTCCTAGGTGAGTAAAGCCCCATCGCGTGGCGATTTCTGTGACACGAGCTGTAGGTGGGGCTTGTAGGAGCTCTCTGCGCACTGCTGTGAGGCGGGCTTCGCGAATATACTGTGTAGGACTGCTATTTAATTGGCTTCTAAAGGCATCAGTTAGACTCCTAACACTAGAGTCACATGCCTTTGCAATATCCTCTAAACGCAGTGTTTCTCCTAAATGCTCATGAATATAGCGGCGAGCGAGTCGTAGGCGGCGCTGTCCTGTCATGCGTGGTGCATGATGAAAGTAACGAGAGTAGTTGTTAGGCTGAGTTAATAATAAATGCTGCAGCAGGTTAGTTTGGAGATTTTTGAGCCATTGCTCTGGGTAATGTGTTTTTTGCTGAGTATATGACAGCATCGCACTAATTTGATGTTGCCAAGCCACTCCATGGGCATTATTTAGTAAGTATTCCGGTTGAAATTCAATTTGCTCCTCGGGCGCAATGTCGAGGAGCATCATACAGGCGTGATTTAGCAAGGGTTTGGGTATTTTGATTAAAAATTGCTCGCAGCCTTGCTCCCAGTCTAGCTGTAGAGGTAAGTCAGGGGATATAACGACTGCAGTATGTTGGTCTGTAATAATGGTTTGTTTGCCTACCCCTATCGCGGATTTGCCATAAGTTGGGACTTGAAATAAATAAAAATCATGCAAAGTTCCTGGCGCAATATGCACGGCGGCCCCATAGCGTAACAACATAAAAGAGAGTTCGCCCAGACTGGCGCAGCGTAAAGCTGAGTCGACCTTACCCCGTTGCCAAGTCAATTGATGGTCTTTGAGAATCTCGGTAGTTTCAAACTTGGTCATGAGCGGATCGGTAGACTCAAAAATGGGGTTTTCCAAGTACAGATTCTGTAGTCCGTTGAGTAGCCAAGTTGTCATTTTTTTATCTCCAACTATTTGCTTGATAGGGATACATCCTGCTTGAAATGGCTAGTTCAAGGAGTGGGCATCACCTAAGATTGTTTAGACATAAAGTAGTTTCAGTTTAAAAGAAAAAAGAAAT
Source organism: uncultured Paenalcaligenes sp. (assembly GCF_947630565.1). Taxonomy (NCBI): domain Bacteria; kingdom Pseudomonadati; phylum Pseudomonadota; class Betaproteobacteria; order Burkholderiales; family Alcaligenaceae; genus Paenalcaligenes; species uncultured Paenalcaligenes sp. The sequence goes on along the minus strand of NZ_CANRIC010000004.1, from coordinate 74,203 downwards.
AAAAAATAATTAGAAGTGAAATTCTAGGGTTTTCACTTATATAAAGGAGAGGGTGATGAGACGGACTTCTATTGCAATTTTATTAGGCGCATTAGGGATGGCGAGTAATGTGCTAGCAAATGAAGAATTAAAAATTGGACTGTTGTCCACACTTTCTGGACCAGGAGCCGCTCTTGGAAATGAAATTAAAGATGGTTTTGAATTAGCATTAGAAAAAAATAATAATCAATTAGGTGGAGTATCTACTAAATTGATTGTGGCTGATGATCAGCAAAAAGCGGATGAAGGGCGTCAAGCCGCAGAGCGTTTACTACGCAGAGACAAGGTCGATTTAATGACAGGCATGGTGTTCTCTAACGTTTTACTGCCTGTGATGCCTCGCATTTTGAATAGTGACACGATTTATGTGTCCACGAATACAGGGCCAGCCGATTACGCGGGTGCCAAGTGCCATCCCAATTTTTTCACAGTGTCGTGGCAGAACGAGGATATTCCGTCTGCAATGGGTCAGTATGTCACGGATAAAAACCATAAAAGTGTGTTTCTTATTGCCCCGAACTATCCCGGCGGTAAGGAATCTATAGATGGCTTTAAGCGTTATTTCAAAGGTGATGTAGCGGATGAGGTATATGTGAAATTGGGGCAGTTGGATTTCGCAGCCGAGGTCGCTCAGATACGAGCTTCAGGCGCTGACGCCGTGTTTTTCTTTTTACCGGGAGGTATGGGGGTGAGTTTTATTAAACAACTGGTTAGCTCTGGATTGAATAAACAGCTAGCTATTTATACCCCTGGCTTTTCTGCCGATCAGGACACCATTAAAGCGGTAGGTGATCCTATGTTAGGCATGATGAATGCGTCGCAATGGTCGCCAGATCTAGATAATGCGGCAAACAATGAATTTGTGACTTTGTTCAAAGAAAAATATGGACGTACTCCGTCTATGTATGCAGCTCAAGGTTATGATGCGGCCCGATTAATTGATTCGGCGATTAAAAATATAAATGGTGATTATAAAGATAATGAAAAATTAAGGGCTGAAATTAAAAAAGCGAATTTTGATTCAGTGAGAGGTGATTTTTCTTTTAATAATAATAACTATCCTATTCAAAATTACTATATGAGAGAAGTATATAAAAATGAAAATGGTGAAATGACGAATAGGGTTTTAGAAACTATTTTTGAAAAATATGAAGACCCATTCTCTGGGCAGTGTGGATTATAAAAAGGAGGAGCGAAATGAGTTATTCAAATGTAGAACTTCAAGCAATGGTGCGAGATGAGAGTGTCCATAAAAAACTATATACCGATCCGGGTGTATTTGATTTAGAAATGCAGCGTATCTATACAAAAGTATGGGTATATATAGGGCATGACAGTCAGGTTCCTAACGTCGGGGATTACATTACTACGACTCTGGGCACCCAGGAAGTCATTATGGTGCGGGGCAGTGATAAAAATGTCTATGTGCTATATAACCGTTGCCCACATAAAGGCGCTCAAATTGTGGCTAAAGGTTGTGGTAATACAGGGAAGTTCTTCCGCTGTCCTTATCATGCATGGACCTTTAAATTAGATGGTGATCATTTAGCGGCTCCTATGCGTTCTGGCTTTGAAGGCACCTGTTTTGATCCTAAGCATCCTGATTTTTCCATGCGTCAAGTTGCTAGAGTTGAGAGCTACCGTGGCTTTGTCTTTGCAAATCAGACTGCCGAGGGAGTTGGTTTACATGAGTTCTTAGGAGGGGTAATTAGCTCTATAGATAATCTTTGTGATCGCTCTCCTGTTGGTGAGGTTGAGGTAGCTAAAGGCAGCTTTAAGGTTAGACAACCTTCTAATTGGAAAGTGTTCTACGAAAATCTGCATGACACGATGCACGCGGTAGTGACTCATGAGTCTTCGCATGTGGCTGCTAAAGAACAAGCCGGGGTCGAGGGTAATATGCCACTAGAGCTACATATTATGGCTGGGAATGGTGAGCCATACACCTTTTGGGAAAAATTGGACTTATATGCTTTTGATCATGGGCATGGCTATATGGAAGGTATTTTTGACCCAGGTTCCATTGAAACTGATCCCGTCTCAAAACGTCACTATGAACTATTAACTGAAGCTTATGGTCAGGAACGTGCTTTAGCTATATTGAGTGAAAATCGTCATAACACAGTGCTCTATGGTAGTGGTTCCCCTCATACTGTTTTTCAGCAGTTCAGAGTAATTCGACCTGTAGCCGTAGATGAAACAGAGGTTGAAATTCAACTGTTTAGATTGAAAGGAGCTCCCGAGGAATTGTTCCATCGTGGATTAATGTATGCCAATTTAATTAACTCCCCCTCTTCGAATGTCATGCCTGACGACGTAGAGTTATATGGTCGCTGTCAACAGGGGAATTTAGTTGATGGGGGTGATTGGATTAGTATGCATCGCTACTACGGAACAGATGAAAAGATTGAGGGCGGTTATAAGGCGGTAAATGGGACGAGCGAGTTACCAGTTCGTAATTTATATCGTGCGTGGAAACAATACATGCTTGAGGTCTAAGGAGGGGATATGTTATTTGATATTGAATTTGACGTAAGTGTTGATGATTTACAGCCTGTTTCGTTAACCGCTGAAAGAAAAGAGGCATTAAACCAGTTCTTATATTTTGAGGCGCGTTTACTTGATGAGCGGCGCTGGGATGAGTGGTTAGCCCTTTGGACTGACGATGGTATGTATTGGGTGCCTCAATCCTTTGAGCAAACCAGTCCTTATGATCATATCTCTCTTTTTTGGGAAAATAAGATGCTGCGCGAGTTACGGATGCGTCGATTAGAGAATGCTCGTAATTGGTCACAGCAACCACCGACTCAAGCCTCTAGGTTGCTAGGCAATATCTCCATTGAGGGGCAGGATCAACAAGGGTATTTAGTAGTGCGTGCTAATTTCCAATCGGTAGAAAGCCGAGCTGGACAACAACGAGTCTTGGCTGGCTCATATATTTATAAACTAGCCTCCACGGCAGATAGTTGGAAGCTGTACTTAAAACAAGTCAATCTGATTAACCGAGAAGACGTACATAGCAATTTAGAAGTGCATATTTAAGTACTAAAGAGGATGAGCCTGTGACTACCGTTTTACTCGCTTTACATTATCAAAATGACGTGCTGCACGAGAAAGGTAAGATTCGTGTTGGCATTGAGGAAAATAGCTCGCAAAGACAGGGCATTATTTGTGCAGCCACTGCATTATTGCAGCAGGCACGTCAGCATGAGGTCGCTATCGTGCATGTACGGGTTGCTTATCGAGCAGACTATGCAGATTTAGCGACTAATGCTCCTATTTTTGCGGGTGTGCGTCAGTTGCAGGCGGTACAAGAGGGCAGTTGGGGTAGTGCCTTTTTTACCGGTTTGGCCCCATTGGAATCCAGCCCGCTGGAGTTTGAGGTAATTCATAAAAGAATTAATGCGTTTTATGCCTCAACGCTGGAGGCGATTCTAAATCAGTTGAAACCGGATCGATTGGTGATAGCTGGTGTTGCGACTCATTCTGTGGTCGAGAGTACAGTACGCCATGCGGTGGATATGGGTTTTAACGTAACCGTGGCGGCGGCGGCCTGTGGCGCTCCAGCTCAAGCCCATGAAGCCTCTTTAAAAAGTATGAGCTTGATCGCGCATATTTATAATGATGTCGATATGGCATATTTATTTAAGGAGAAAATATCATGACAAAGCGGGTTGTTATCGTGACAGGGGGGGGCCAAGGGCTAGGGGCGGCTATCGTACGCGCATTTGTAGCGCAGGGCGATTGTGTCGTTATTGTTGATCAGAATCACGAGGCAGGCCAGCAGCTAGAAAATGAGCTGCAGTCCAATGGGCTGGCTCAGTTCATCGCTATTGATATTCAAGATGATAGGGCGATTGATGTTGGGATTGAAAAAATTAAGCGCCAATTCGGACGGATTGATGTGTTGGTAAATAATGCGTGTGTCTATGAGGATGCAGGCTTAGCATCAACTAGAGAGCAGTGGCATTTCACTTTAGGCGTGAACTTAATTTCGGCGGCGTTAATGGCACAAAAAGTCGTGCCATATATGGCGGCGGGGTCCGTGATTGTAAATATGGGCAGTATTGGAGGCAAAATTGCCGCGGCAGGGAGATTGCTTTATCCCGCATCCAAAGCGGCCATGTTGCATTTGACTAAAAGTTTAGCGGTAGAGCTAGCACCTAAAGGAATACGTACCGTAGCTGTTTCTCCTGCATGGACGTGGTCACCGGCTTTGTCTGAGATGGCGAATAAAGATAGAGAGCAGGCCGACCGAGTCGGCGCTGTGACGCATCCGTTAGGTCGAGTCGGAAATGCAGAGGAAATTGCTGATGTCGTTTGTTTTGTTGCTTCACCTAAAGCCAGTTGGATTACTGGCGTGGATATCCCTGTAGATGGAGGTTTTTCCGTTTTAGGTCCTGATCAGGGTAAAGGTCCTAAGCATTGGTTTGCCTGTGCTGAAAATAATAACGAATAAAGAACTGAGGAGACAAAATGAGTGATGATCGCTGGGATGTCATTATTGTAGGCAGTGGCTTGAATTCATTAGTTTGCGCTGCTTTATTAGCAAAACGAGGGATTAAACCACTAGTGCTAGAGCGTAATGCGGTAGTAGGCGGTTGTATACGTACAGAAGAACTATTTCCCGGGTATTTACATGAGTTAATGGCCTCGTGGTATCCCTTGTTCTTAGGTGGGGGGGCGTATGCGGCCTTAAAAGAGGATTTAGCTCGGGCAGGGGTGGAGTTCTTAAATAATGGTTATACCACCGGTGTTGTGCTGCCAGACGGTCGTAGCGTAGCGTTAAAACAAGACATAGCGGATGCGATAGAGCGCTTAGATCAGTTAGCTGCGGGAGACGGCGCGCTAATTGGTGCAATGGCCGACGAGATCTTCAATCAAAATGGCGAATTATTATTTGGGTTGCTAGGTGGGTCTCCTTATCAGTTTTCTACATATAAATTACTCTTTCAGCAATGGCGTAAAAAAGGGGTGGATCAGTTATTGCAGTTTGCAGCCCAAAGCTTGACTCCCTTTAGAACCTGGTCGCAACAACACGTGCACCATGATCTAACCGAGGCTTTGATGGCTCCGTGGGTGCTGCACTCGGGGTTAGGTCCTCAAGACGCGGGGTCAGCATTAATTGGAAAACTTACCTTTGCGGCAGTTGTAGCGGGTGGTATGCCAGTGGTCAAAGGAGGCGGCAGTCAGTTAGTTGACGCCTTGGTCTCATTGATCCAACAGCGTGGTGGTCTAGTAAAAACGAATATATCAGTGACAAAGATTTTACTGCAGCAGGGCAAAGCGGTTGGGGTAGAGGCAGGCTCAGCCTCGTATCACGCTAATAAAGCAGTGGTATGTAATGTGACACCCTCACAACTCTATCAAGACCTACTGCCTGATATGCCTGCACCCGTTATAAAGGCGGCCAAAAACTATCGCTATGGTCGGGGTGCAATGCAGATCCATTTAGCTTTGTCTGCTAAACCGGCATGGATGAATGAGGAGATGCTACAGGTTCCGTTAGTGCATTTGGCCTCTGATTTAGATCAGGTGTCTCTGTCTGTCATGCAGGCTGAGTGTGGGTTAATTCCCAGCCAACCTACGGTAGCAATTGGTCAGCCTGCGGCTGTAGACCCCAGTCGAGTACCAGCAGGAGGTTGGATTCTTTGGCTGCAAATTCAAGATATGCCTCGTGGTTTAAAAGGAGATGCTAAAGGAGAGATCGCTGTAGATAAGGAAGCGGGCTGGACCCATGAGGTGAAAGAGCACGTAGCAGATCGAATTCTGGCCCAGCTTGAGCAGGTATTGCCGGGTTTACATGAGTTGATTATTGGTCGCCATGTATTGAGTCCGATGGATCTACAAGGATTAAATCAGAATTTAGTTGGTGGGGATATTTATTCTGGTGCGTGTTCGTTAGATCAGTTTTTCTGGTTTAGGCCTTTTGCAAAGATAGGAACCACTAAAGGCCATCAAACCCCTATTAAAAACGTATTCCATATCGGAGCGTCTACCCACCCAGGCCCGGGCTTAGGGGGTGGGTCAGGATTGTTGGTTGCTGACCTAATTAAGTAAAAAGAGTAGTTAAGTTCAGAGGACTTATGCTAATCTGTCAGCTTCTAGTCAGTTTTTCGCTATTTAGGGTGGAATAATACCGCCCGCAGGAGATCTCATGCTTTCTAAGCGTTTATCCCAATTCATGGCTATGGCTGTGCTTGTTGTCTCTACCTTTACTTTGCTTACGGCTTCGTTTGATGCCGAAGCTCGTCGTATGGGCGGTGGTAAAAGCTTTGGTCGTCAGTCCTCTAACGTAACACAACAGCGTCAAGCCGTTCAGCCTCCAGCGGCTAATACAAACCGCAATGCCGCTACACCAGCGAATGCGAATGCCGCACGTGGTGGCGCAGCTGCTGCAGCCCCTAAAAGTGGTTTTTCCCGTTTTCTAGGTCCTATTGCGGGTTTAGCCGCAGGTCTAGGGATCGCTGCGTTGTTGTCTAGCTTAGGTCTAGGTGGCGCAATGCTCGAAGCGCTCTCCAGCATGTTGTTGATTGGCTTAGTTATTTTTGCGGTGATTTTCATCGTGCGTCGTTTGCGCGGGGGGGCAAAACCAGCCACCCAGTCCGCCGGTGCGACCAGTCCTATGTACCGAGAATCCACCCCACAGATGCCGGCTAGTCCTGCCTCTGCTCCAGCAGCGCAAAATACTCATTTTGATACAGCGCCAATGGCAACGGCTTCTGCTGAACCTACACAAAAAGTCGATCCGGCTTGGTTTATTCCCGATGACTTCGATATTATGACTTTCTTAGCAAATGCTAAGCAGCAGTTCCGTGATGTTCAGGGTTTATGGGATCAGGGTAATCCAGCTGCATTACGTGATTTGTTGACCGATGACTTACTTAAAGAGCTAACTCCTGAAATCCTAGCTCGCGAAGGCGCACAGAACACTCAAATTGTTTTGCTAAATGCTGAGTTACTTGGTATTGAAAAGGTGGCTGATGGCCATTTAGCAAGCGTGCGTTATTCAGGAATGCTGCGCGAAGAAACGAATGCAGATGCATTTAGCTTCGAAGAGGTTTGGAATCTATACAAAGCAGATAATGCAGGTTGGTTGCTTGCTGGTATTCAACAGATTAATCCAACGCACTAAAGACGACGCAACGGGTTAAACTAAGGCTATTCTCCAACTCATAGGTGGACTGTGTCTTTGCAAACCCTTTTCGCTTCATTGCCTATACCGGCTATTTTGCGCCCCACAACAATTATTGTGCGGGCGCTTAATGCCGTCTTAACCCGTGAACCGTGGGCTCAGCAGCGTTTTGCCCAATATGCAGGGCGTACCGTGTCGTTGACCGTAGGGGCTCTACACCTACCCCTGAGCTTTACGTATACCGGTAATGTGGTCTTAACCGATCTGACTGATACCGCTGATGTACAGCTCACTATTTCTGCAGATCGTTTAGCGTCTTTTCCATCGGCATTAGCACAATCAAGCCCTGAGGCTTTATTGGCTTTAGTGCATATTCAAGGCGATGCGGGCATGGCTAGCGTTATTGCGCAGGTTGCGAGTCAACTACGCTTTGACCCAGAGGCCGAAATAGCTCGCTTCACTGGTGATTTAGTCGCGGTCCGATTGGTTGCCACCTTAAAACAGATGGTGGCGTCTGGTCAGCGTACAGCAATACATCTTGAGGCCAATATGGCCGAGTTTTTAGGTGAGGAAAGCGGCATTTTAGTTAGTACAGATTATTATCAGCTTTGGCGGTCACGCCTCACGCAGCTAGAGCAGCGCTTGTACTCCCTAGAGCAGCGTACAACACAGCTTTCTAAAGGATAAAGCGATGTCACGGATCAGTCGTTTTATCTTTATTATGTACATTGCGTTCAAATACCGTTTGGACGAATTGGTTTTATCCAGTATCCAACACCCTTGGGCATACCGTCTATTACGATGGGTGCGCTTAGGCCGTCAACCTAAGCATAGTCGAGGGGTGCGCTTACGTTTGGCATTGGAATCATTAGGCCCTGTTTTTGTTAAATTCGGACAGGTGCTATCCACCCGACGCGATTTGATTCCTGCTGACATTGCAGCAGAACTAGCCTCTTTGCAGGATCGCGTTCCTCCCTTTTCTTCCGAGCTTGCCGCTAAAACCGTAGAAAAAGCCTTAGGGGCTTCTCCGCACGTTATTTTTAAGCATTTTGACGTAGACCCGGTCGCCTCAGCCTCCATTGCACAGGTGCATTTTGCTATTTTGCAAGATGGGCGAGAGGCAGCGGTAAAGGTGTTGCGTCCAGGTATGAGAGACGTGATCGATAAAGATCTCGCTTTAATGCGTACTTTTGCGCATTTGGTACATCGCTTATTAGCCGACGCGCGTCGGCTGCGCCCGCGCGAGGTGGTTTCTGAGTTTGAGAAATACTTACATGATGAGCTCGACTTAATCCGCGAGGCCTCTAACTGTAGTCAATTACGCCGTAATTTTGGTCCAGAAACAGGACGCTCTGATTTACTAATTGTGCCAGAGGTGTATTGGGACTATTGCGCCACGAATGTATTTACAATGCAGCGCATGAAAGGCATCCCAGTTAGCCAAATAGACCGTCTCATTGAGGCAGGGGTTGATTTAAAAGATTTGGCGCGTAAAGGCGTAGAGGTGTTTTTTAGTCAGGTGTTTAGTGATGGTTTTTTTCATGCTGATATGCATCCCGGCAATATTTATGTGTCAGATGCCCCTGAATCATTAGGGCGTTATATTGCTTTAGATTTTGGGATTGTTGGCTCCTTATCCGAGTTCGATAAAAACTATCTGGCGCAGAATTTTTTGGCTTTTTTCCAACGTGATTATCGTCGAGTAGCTCAGTTGCATATTGAGTCAGGCTGGGCACCTGCTGATACGCGCGAAGAGGAACTCGAAGGCGCTGTTCGTGCGGTATGTGAGCCTTATTTTGATAGGCCCCTATCCCAAATCTCGTTAGGTCAGGTATTATTGCGCCTGTTTCAGACCTCTAGGCGGTTTAATGTGGAAATTCAGCCTCAATTAGTTTTGCTACAAAAGACCTTATTAAATGTTGAGGGAATGGGCCGAGAGCTGGACCCCGAATTAGATCTGTGGGATACGGCAAAACCCTACCTAGAAAACTGGATGCATCAACGTGTTGGGCCCCAAGGTCTAAAGCAACGTCTGACCCAAGAGGCTGGGCAGTGGTCGCAGCTTTTGCCGCAGATTCCTCGTTTGGTTGTTGAAAATTTAAATCGCCCAGACCATCTACCCCAATTGCAACAAGAGCTAAAACTATTGCGGGCTGCACAGCAACAAAACAATCGTTTGGTTGCTACGCTTTGTGCGGTATTAGCTATTGCTGTAGTGGTCGCTTTATGGGCAATAGTCCGCTGATCATTTTGATCTATAGAGGCACGTTGCACACACACAACGTGCCATCATTTTGATAGAAACAAGTAGTAGGCTTAAGACGAATAACTTTTCCAACGGCTACTACTTGTAATGCGGTGGTGTAAGCATTGTGTCTTGTTACCACTCAAACAATTCATAAGGATAACTATGCTTTACCCTGAACTTTTTAAATCCATGGAAGCTGTCCGTTGGAATATGGCACAAGATATTCCTTGGGACGAATTTGATGGTAGCAAGCTCACTGATGAGCAAGCCTACACCATTAAAATGAATGCGATTACGGAATGGGCCGCTTTGCCTGCAACGGAGATGTTTCTCCGTGATAATCGTGATGACAGTGATTTTTGTGCGTTTATGTCGGTTTGGTTCTTTGAAGAGCAAAAACACTCTTTGGTGCTGATCGAGTATTTACGTCGTTTCCGTCCAGAGCTAGTTCCTACCGAAGAGGAGCTGCATAAGGTACGTTTCGAGTTTGATCCGGCCCCAGCCATGGAAACATTGATGCTGCATTTTTGTGGTGAGATTCGATTAAATCATTGGTACAGACGTGCAGCAGACTGGCATACAGAACCCGTGATTAAAACGATTTATCAAATCGTGGCCCAAGACGAGGCTCGCCATGCTGGAGCATACTTACGTTATATGCGTCGCGCATTAAAGCTAGGTGGCACTGAACAGGCAGAACTAGAGACCCGTTTGGCTTTCTCGAAAATCGGGGTCTTAATGGCATCCGCGCATCGCACGGCCCAAGCCCTGCATCCTACCAATCTGCATGTGAATAAAGACATGTATCCAAATGATACTGTGCAGTCTCAGCTGCCTTCGCCGGGTTGGCTAGAGAATTGGTTAGATAATCAAATTCGCTTTGATAAAGAATGGGAAGGCAAGGTTAGCACGAGGATTTTGCATAATATGTCGTTGCTCATGGGTGAAGACTTTGAGTCTCCTTCCGCATTAAATCGTTATCGCAAAGACCTAAGTCGTAAAATCATTACGGCCTAATCGCTATGCCTGCTTTTGAAAAAAAAATGTATGCCCGGCACGATCTGGTGGCAGCAGTGGCTTCTGGACAGTTACAGAGGCCTATTGTCTTCACAAACGGTGTGTTTGATATTTTGCACCGAGGACATGCTAGTTACTTAGATCAAGCTGCTCAGTTGGGGGCCACATTAATTGTGGCCGTCAATTCGGATGCCTCTGTGCGCACGTTAAATAAAGGGGATGATCGTCCCATCAATAACGAGGTAGATCGTTGTGCGCTATTGGCAGCATTGGCCTCTACCACAGCTGTTACCTTGTTTACAGAGTCTACCCCCGAGCAAATCATTTCTGAGTTAAAGCCAGACCTGATTGTGAAAGGGGGGGATTATGATATGGAGACTTTGCCAGAGACGGCTTTAGTGCGTAGCTGGGGAGGCGATGCTGTCGCAATTGCGATTGAGTTTGATCGATCAACGACTTCTTTAGTAGAAAAGATTCGTCAATAGCGGTTTAGTCAGCATATTATAATAAAAACACATAGGTCAAACTATGTGTTTTTTTATGGGGCAGGAATAAGTAGGCGACTGATGGCTGCAATGTCGTCCTCAGTGAGTTGACCGGCTGCGTTTTTTAGTTGTAGGCCTTGAATTAAGGTGTTGTAACGAGCTTGGGCCAATGCCCGTTGAGTTTCGTAGAGTTGTTGCTGGGCATTTAACACATCAATATTGATACGTACCCCAATTTCATAGGCGGTTTGGTTGGCTTGAACGGAGGCCAGACTCGATTGCTCTGCGGATTCTAGGGCCTTGACTTGCAGTAAACCCGCCGTGACATTGGTGAAAAAATTAAGCGTGCTTTCCTCGGTTTGCCGACGAATATTTTCATGTTCCGCATACCTTTGTTGTAGTACAGAGGCATGTTCACGCACTCGGGAGGAAATGGCTCCCCCCTTATACAAAGGGATGGATAGCTCAAGGCCAACACTGCTGTCTAAGGATCGAGGGCTAGTGTTGGGGCCGTAGATGCCTTGATTGCTTTGGCTGCCGCCACGAGCCTGTAAAGAGACGGTAGGAGCATGTTCGCGTTGGCTTGCCTTCAGTTGGTATTGTTGTGCTTGTACGGCTAAATTAGCTTTTGCTACGGCCAAATTGCTCAAGGAGGCTTGAGTAGTCCAAGCCTCTGGGTTGGCGGGTTCTGGGGCAGGCAAATTGGCATGTGGATTTAAAGGGGCCAAAAGCGGTACAGGCTCTCCTACAATACGACTCAATGCATGTTGTTTATTTTGTAGTTGGCTCTGAGTAGTAATGAGCTGAGCTTTGAGCAGGTCTAAGCGAGATTGTGCCTCGTGGGTATCGGTGATGGTAGCCCCACCTAGCTCGAAAGCATGTTGTGCGGAAAGAAGCTGTTGTTCTACCGCGTGGTGTTGAGCTTGTAGGGATTTTAGCGTGTCTTGAGATGCCAACACATCAAAGTACGCCTGAGTGACCCGTAAAGCGAGTTCGTTTTTGGCGTTGTCTAAATCAAATACGGCGATCGCAGCTAAATATCGGGAGCGCTCAAACTGGGCAATAGCACTTAGGTCTAGTAACGGCTGGCTAAGTCGTAGTTGCCACTGATTTAGGTTTGAGTTGCTGCCTCTGTTTAGACGACTAGCCCGTCTACTGTCATTGTGCTGAACGGAGGCCACAGCATCAATAGCGGGTAATAGTTGAGCTCTGGCTTGTGTAATTAGCTCTTGATTAGCTTGGGTGCTGGCTTGTTGTGCCGCATAGATGGGGTCACGTTGTTGGGCTAGTTGCCATGCCTGCCATAAATCTAAGGCAGGCGTAGCCTGTGCAAAGGCTGCGCAAAAACTAATGGTTAAAGTAAAAAGCAGCCGTATGCACATTATTTAGAAATTAAAGCGAGAAACGCGGCTACCACGCAAAGGTTTGATGACGGTGTCAAACAGAGGGGTGGTATCAAAGCTTGCCGCACTGGTGCGGGTAATACGGATGGCTGTCATGACAGGGCTACTGCCTACAACGGCGACTAATCGGCCACCAATACACAATTGGTATTTAAGTGCATCAGGTACAACTGGAACTGAACCAGTCAGTAAGATAGCATCATATTCAGTTGTGCCCCAGCCCTCGTGAGCATCACCAATTTCAACATTGACGTTTAGAGCCTGTTGACGCAGTAGATTCTCAGTCGCAAAAGCCGCTAAGGTGCTGTTGATTTCTACGGTGGTGACCTGTTGAGCAAGACGGGATAGTAAAGCGGCTTGGTAGCCAGAGCCTGTGCCAATTTCCAGAACGCCATCAGTAGGTTGCAGTTGAAGCTCTACGGCTAAACGAGCCTCAATGACTGGTTTTAGCATGTACTCATTGGTATCCACAGAGTCAATAATGAGAGGAACTTCGGTGTCTGCAAAAGCCATGCCTTTGAGAGACGGAGGAACAAATTTTTCGCGTGGCACATCAAATAGCGCCTGCAGGACTTTCTCATCCTCTACATACCAAGGACGAATTTGTTGTTCAACCATGTAATAGCGGGCGAGTTCGATTTCAGACAGCGCGTTTATTTTCATAGCAGTTTTTACGTGAGCAGGACAATAAGAGAAATAGTAGGTGGAACCTACGCCATGGCATTATTATGCCTTGAACTACGCGTGAGCGGGTGGAGTTGCGTCACAGAGTGGAATCATATTTTGCAACAACACGCTGGCATTGGCTACCGCAATAGGGGTAAATTGTGCAAAATCCATGTGTGCACCACTGTTTGCATTGTCTGAAATAGAACGTATGCAAACGAAAGGAATATGGTTGACGTGACACACATGGGCGATGCTTGCCCCTTCCATTTCACAGGCAAGGGCATTGAAGTCCTCATGCAGAGCCTTGGCTCCCTCGGGGCTGGCGACAAACTGATCACCTGTAACAATACGACCTACAAAATGATTATGTTCCGTAATTTGCTCACTGGCACTGATCGCGGCTTGAAGCATTTTTGGGTCGGCTTTGAAGTCGAAGACGTCTAAGCGTGGGATTTGTCCTTTAGGCAAGTCAAATACACTGACATCCATATCATGCTGCACGAGGGAGTCTGAGATGACGATATCCCCAGGCTTAATGTCAGCGCCTAAGCCACCTGCAACCCCCAGATTGATGATTTGCTCTGTTTTAAATTCTGAAATCATAATTTGGGTACAGAGGGCGGCATTGACCTTGCCAATCCCACAAATAACCGCCACAACAGGGCGTCCGGCATAATGGCCTACATGAAACTGCATACCAGCACGGTCTACGGTTTTTTCTTTATCTAATGACTGCAAGATGACTTCGAGTTCTTCTTGCATGGCAACAATAATGCCTGTTAACGGATAATTCATAGAGATTTTTGTCATAATTAAGGGGTAATGGGCTGCCACCAAGCATGAAAATGATTGACAGGGCCATGTCCAGAGCCCACGGTTAAGTCCCCAGAACGAGCAATGGCTTTATAGAGGTATTCTTTAGCGGCTTTAGCGGCTTGCACTGCATCAGTAGTTTGGGGTAACAGAGCCGCCAGAGCAGCAGAAAGGGTGCAACCTGTACCATGCGTATTTTTTGTATTGATACGTTGGGCAGGCATTTCAATCATTTTATCGCCGTTATAGAGCAAGTCCGTGCATTCAGAGCCAGGTAGATGCCCACCTTTCAAAAAGACCCAGCGATCTTCTTTGTCAGCCATTAAACGACGTAGTTTCTCAGCGACCCCATACATTTCTTTTACGGTTTCAGCGGGACGCATTTCAAGCAATACCCCTGCCTCGGGTAGATTTGGGGTAATCATGGTGGATAACGGAAGCATGGCCTCTCGCATCTCAGAGGTAGCTGCTTTTTCTAATAAGTGATCACCACTTTTCGCCACCATAACAGGGTCTAAAACCAGATGTTTGGGTTTCCACTGAGCTAAGGCATCTACCACTGTACGGATAACCGGTTGTTGCCCAAGCATTCCAATTTTGACAGCATCAATGCGTACATCATTAAACAGTGTATCAATTTGCTGTTTAATGAAGCTGGGATCCACAGGATAAATACCTGTCACACCTTGGGTGCTTTGTGCGGTAAGAGCGGCAATTACACCAGTAGCATAAGCACCCAAGGCGCTCATGGCTTTAATATCGGCTAAAACGCCAGCGCCCCCTGAGGGGTCTACGCCAGCGATAGTTAGGGTACTAGGAATAGTTCTATGCATTAGTACGAGAGTGGATTAAGCCCTCGGCAGGAGAGCTAGGGTCTGCATCATAGTATTTGCGGGGGATACGACCAGCTAAATAAGCTTGACGACCTGCAAGTACACCGTGTTTCATGGCGGCAGCCATTAGAATAGGGTTTTTAGCCCCTGCAATAGCGGTATTCATTAAGATCCCATCGCAGCCTAGTTCCATGGCAATCGTGGCATCAGATGCCGTCCCTACGCCAGCATCAACCAATACAGGCACAGAGGACTGATCAATAATAAGACGCAAATTCCAAGGGTTAATGATTCCCATGCCGGAACCAATTAATGAGGCTAAAGGCATGATGGCAATACAACCAATGTCCTCAAGCATCTTGCATTGAATCGGATCGTCAGCGCAATACACCATGACATCGAAACCTTCGTCCACTAGGGTTTTAGCGGCTTTTAAGGTTTCAGGCATGTTAGGGAATAAGTTGTTTGCATCGCCAAGGACTTCGAGTTTGACTAAGTTGTGACCATCTAAGAGTTCACGAGCTAAGCGTAAAGTACGTACCGCATCATCAGCGGTGTAGCAGCCGGCAGTATTAGGCAAAATCGTGAATTTTGAGGGTGGAACGTAATCAAGTAAGCTCGGTTGATTTGGGTCTTGACCGATATTGGTACGACGTATCGCAACCGTGATAATCTCTGCGCCACTGACATCAATGGCTTTGCGAGTTTCTTCAAAGTCTTTATATTTACCCGTGCCTACTAAGAGACGTGAGGAGTAGGTTTTTCCAGCAATAATAAAAGGATCGTTAGGGGTAGTTTGCATCATGGTGATAGATATCAGTTGGTGGCTGTTGTTACAGCCTAAATAATACCCCTAAGCATAAACGATTTAGTAAGTTTTAGTTGGTAAAACCGTCTCTGCTAGATGGGATGCGGAGGTATTTGCTTAGTTTAGGACTGTACGGTAGGGGCTAAGCGTAATGAGAGGTTAATGAGTTGCGTTGTTGATGGATCTGGGTTGTACAATGATTTTCATAAAAACAAGGCGAATAAAACGCGTTGATTATTTGAAAATGATGATTTACAGGGTGACGAACGAGGCCAATGGCGACAGATAACGTAGAGATCGCTGCAGCGCAGATTACATCCGCGGCATTGCGGCGCAAAGTATTGGGTAATTTTTTGCGCGAAGCCCGGGCTCATGTGCAGCCCCAAGATTGGGGCTTGCCCTTGGGCGCGCGTAGGCGCACGCCCGGTTTACGCCGAGAGGAAATCGCCCAATTATGCTCTATTAGTGTGACGTGGTATACCTGGATTGAGCAAGGTAGAAATGTGTCTGTCTCGCCCACTGTTTGTGCTCGTTTAGCGAAAACACTGAAACTATCACGTGCTGAGCGACAGTATTTATTTGATTTGGCTGAATGTACTGATCCAGAGGCAGATAAGGCGGTGCTGAAACCTTTGCCTCAGGGACTGAGCGACTGTGTGGATCATATCGCAGCACCCGCCTACATTTTGGATCGTAGCTGGAATGTATTGACCCGTAATACGGCGTTATTGGATCTATTTGCTGGTTGGCCTGATAACAGTGCTAAGCCAAACTTATTACGCTATATCTTTTTGGATGCCGCAGCTAGAGATTTAGTGGTGGGGTGGGAGCAGCGTGCGCGACGTGTGGTGGCTGAGTTTCGGGCTGATGTGGGCGTGCATGTAGATGAGCCAGAGGTGCGGGCTTTAGTCGCCGAGCTACAAGAGCAAAGTCCTGTATTTACTCAGTGGTGGGGGCGGCAAATGGTGACGGAGCGAGAGGGCGGGGTGCGTGAGTTTAATCACCCGCTACAGGGTGGTTTGGTGTTTCAGCAGTTTACTTTTCGATTGGCGGTACGAACTGATTGCAAACTGGTTATGTTATTACCGTCTGGTGAAACAGCGGTTAGCTAGCCATCGTGGGTAGAGAATAAAAAATAGCGGCTAATCAATATAGCCGCTAGTTGATAATGCGTTTTATTAGCTTTCGCTAGGGACGCGTTGTAAAGGGATAACGCGAGGCATCGGGTTGGTGGTGTCTAGCTCTGCGCAGTCCGACTCGTCCTCCCCAAATCGGACTGCGGCTGGATCTTGTTTGAAATCCTGTGCATCAAAGGCCGTATCACCGTCAGGGTTTGGCGTCCCTGTTACGCTTAAATTTTGAAAATCAAATAGCTCTCTATCCATGAGATGAGAGGGAACGACGGCATTTAGTGCGCCAAATACATTCCAAGTGCGGCCTGGAAACTTCTGATCCCATTCGGCAATCATGCGATTTGCCTCTTGGCGTTTTAGGTTTTCTTGGGAACCGCATAAATTACAGGGGATAATAGGGAATTCACGCAGCTTGGCATAGGCAATAAGGTCTTTTTCAGCTACATATGCCAAGGGGCGAATCACGATATGTTTGCCATTATCGGATTGCAATTTAGGTGGCATGGCTTTTAGGCGACCACCATAAAATAGATTAAGAAAAAACGTGGCTAAAATATCATCGCGATGATGCCCTAAAGCGACTTTAGTTGCACCTAGCTCTTCGGCTACACGGTATAAAATGCCTCTGCGCAGACGTGAGCAGAGTGAGCAGTATGTTTTACCCTCAGGAATCACTCTAGTTACAATTGAGTAGGTGTCTTGAGTCTCAATATGATAATCCACCCCAATGCTTTCTAGATATTTAGGTAATACATCATCAGGGAAACCGGGCTGTTTTTGATCTAGATTGACAGCCACTATATCAAAGTGAATGGGCGCGCGAGCTTTTAGCTTGAGTAAAATATCGAGTAAACCATACGAGTCTTTGCCCCCTGATAGACAGACCATGACTTTGTCGCCATCTTCGATCATATTAAAATCGCCAATCGCACGACCGGCTTCTCTTAATAAACGCTTCTCTAGTTTATTGTTTTCGTGTTTTTGTTTTAATTCAGCTTTGGTTGGAAATTCAGTAGTATTTGACATGATTTGCTCTAGCGCTGTAATTCAATTTCTATACCAACTGCTGCGCAGTCAGTAAATGCATTGGGTTTGCTAATGCGTAATTGAACACGCATTACATCAGGGAATTGTTCTAATAGAGAGTGGGCTGTATTTTCTATTAATGTTTCTAATAGATTAACGTGTTGTTTAGTACAGCAATTAATAATGGTTTGACGTAATTGGCGATAATCTAAAACGCTATCTATGTCATGGTCATCACTAGGCTGATTAACTACCGTATCAAACTCAGCATCAATGTAAATAGGCTGGGTGGCGCGTAGCTCATGCTCCAGAATCCCAATGCGTGCGTCGATGGTCAACTGTTTAAAAAAAATGCGACGCAAAGTAGGGCGGGTAGTCATAAAACGGGTACTTCCAAAATTTAAAGTAAGCTGAAATCGCGTTGTAAGCCTAGCAAATGCTGTCCGGCGTCCACCACAATACAACTGCCTGTTAGGCTAGGCGTATTTGCAACATACAGCACAGTACGGCAAATGTCCTCGGCGCTGCTGCCATGGCCTAACGGAGATAGTTGGTGCGTGCGCTCAAAATCCTCTGGGCTCTGTAGGTGGCTAGGTAAGGTTAAGCCAGGAGCTATACCTACAACGCGTACATGTGGGGCCAGTGCTTGAGCCATCATAATAGTGGCCGATTTTAGCGCAGCCTTACATAAGGTATAAGAGAAAAAATCAGGATTGTAGCCCCAAAGTTTTTGATCCAGCATATTTATGGCGACAGCAGCGCTTTTTTGTGGTTTTTGTGTGGCTAATGCCTGAATAAGTTCGAGAGGAGCAATTAGGTTAGCACCTAGGTGTTGTTGTAAGCAAAGAGCAGAAAAATCAGTTGCGCTATCGTATTCAAACAGTGCAGCGTTATTTATTAACAGCTGAACAGGCCCCATTTTTGCAATCACCGCCTGCATGAGTTGCTGCCCGGCCTTTTCGGCATGTAGGTCTGCGCAAAATAACTCACATCGCTGTCCTAATAGGCGTATCTCTGACGCCGTTATTTCTGCCTCAGAGAGTGAGCGATGATAGTGCAGAGCAATATCCCAGCCGTCAGCCGCCAACGCTAAGGCCATATGTTTGCCTAAGCGTTTTGCAGCGCCCGTAATTAATGCTGTTTTAGTCTGACTCATGGTGATTAATAAATTCAAACGATTCAATGATGGATGGTTGAATAGTTACCTTGTAGGTACGTAGCTCATCACGTCGAAAAACATGGCATTCGACCTGACTGCCCATAGGATATGTCCCCAGTAGTTGCTCTAGTTGCGATGCGGATTGCACACGTAATCCATTGATAGCGACCACAACATCCCCAGCCGATAGCCCTGCTAAATGAGCGGCCCCATTTTCATAAACCGTTGCTAGCTCTACATCCTGTTGGTTTTGTTTGAGTCGTACATCTAAAGAGGGCGTGGTCGAGGTGGGTTTTTTTTGCAAAATAATGTCGTGCAGTGCAAATAAATCAACTAATGGGGGGTCTTCACGGCCCTCGGCATAGCGGTGAATAAGTTCGCTAGTATCAACACCTGTGGCCTCTAAGATCAAAGCAGGCATGGCATTCTCAGGAACACCAATAGCCTGTTTAGTGTAGAAATCACGTCCATACCGCTGCCACATTAAACGCATTACGTCGTCTAAGCTGTATTGGTTTTGGCTGTGGTGTTGTATGTGTAAGTCTAAAGCTAAAGCAACCAAAGCCCCTTTGCTGTAGTAGCTAACTAACGCATTCGGAGAATTCTCGTCTTGTTTGTAAAAACGTGTCCATGTGTCAAAGGAGCTTTCAGCGGTGGATTGCTTATAGCGACCTCCTGTACGCATGACCGCATTCAGGTTGTCTGCTTGGCGTTTTAAAAAGGTAGATTGGTCTATGACCCCTGAGCGCCACAACATGAGTTCATCATAATAGGAGGTAAATCCTTCAAAGACCCAAAGCAGCTTAGTGTGATTTTCACGTAATAAATCATAGGGGGCAAAAGCCGCTGGTTTAATACGTTTGACGTTCCATGTATGAAAGTATTCATGACTAACTAAGCCGAGAAAGTCTAGGTAGCCTTTGGTTTTTTTTGTTTTATCCGCACTAAGGGTAGGTAAGCCAGAGCGAGGGGCCATTAATGCCGTAGAGCTTCTGTGTTCCAGACCACCGTAGCCGTCGGCTGTGACCATTGTCATAAAAACATAGCGATCAGAGCTATCTAAAAAAGGAACGTATTTACTTTCCGGTTCAAACAGCGCAATTTGCGCCTCACATATTCTTTTGACATCGTCTGCTATGCGCTCTAAGTCCAGTGCAGGAGCCGTCCCCGTGAACACCAGTTCGTGACTAGCCCCGTATGCCGTAAATTGAATATATTGAGGCGTGCCTATTTCGAAAGGATGGTCAATCAGTGCGTCATAATTAGGCGCCTCGTAGAGTCCAAAGTCATGGCGTTTTGCTGCAGCTGGATAAGCGGTTGCTTCTGGTAAGCTAGTGTAGACTTTCCAGTCCGGCTTGGTTGCAGGGCGCTCAAGATGAACTAAGCATGGCTGTTGTTCTTGGCCCTCTACGCCTAAAAATACACTGGTTCCATTAAAAAAAGCATGACTGTCATCAATGTGAGCGCTGCGTACTGATAAATCCCAAGCATAAACCACATAAGAAATAGTTAAAGGCCCTTTGCACGGCGCGCATAACCACTCATGATTGGCCGTTTTATTAATTGTAATTGGGTTACCATTGCTAAAGGCTTGTATGCTTTCTATTTGGCGACTAAAGTCACGTAATAAATAGCTCCCTGGAATCCAAGCAGGTAAAAATAATTTTTGTCCTTGGGGATTAGGCTGAGCAATATCAAGCTGTATAGAAAGTCGATGGCCATGAAGGTCATTGAAACTAAGCTGGTAGAGATTTTTATCGTAGTTCATCATTTTTATTTTACGTAATAAGCGGAGGCAATGTGAGCGAATCGTTAGTTCTGATTGAAACTCATGGTCGTGTTGGAGTTTTAACATTAAATCGTCCCAAAGCATTAAATGCCCTGAATAACGACGTGGTTGCTGAAATTGCTGCTGCAGCACGCCAATTTGAGGCAGATCCGGATATCAGCGTTATTGTCTTGACCGGTAACGAAAAAGCGTTTGCGGCCGGAGCTGACATTGGAGCCATGAAAGACTGGGGCTTTAGCGATGTCTATAATAATGATTACTTGGGTGGGGATTGGCAATATCTACGTCAAATTCGTAAGCCGATGATTGCTGCTGTAGCGGGGTATGCGTTGGGCGGAGGCTGTGAGCTTGCCATGTTGTGTGACATGATTATCGCTGCAGAAAATGCTCGCTTTGGTCAGCCTGAGATTAAACTAGGCATTATTCCCGGCTATGGTGGTACGCAACGCTTACCGCGCGCCATTGGTAAAGCGAAAGCGATGGACCTGATCTTAACAGCTCGCATGATAAATGCCACAGAGGCTGATGCCATGGGGTTGGTGTCTCGTGTGGTACCAACAGAAAAGTTGATGGAAGAAACCATGGATGTGGCGCAAACCATTGCATCCATGTCTTTGCCTTCTGTGATGATGGCCAAAGAAAGTATTAATCGTGCCTATGAAAGCAGTTTGGCAGAGGGATTAATGTTTGAGCGACGTAACTTTCATGGACTATTTGCCACGGAAGACCAAAAAGAGGGCATGAATGCCTTTGTAGAAAAGCGTCAGCCGGACTTTAAGCATAAATAAATTTCAATAGGGGTATAACCCTTGCTGTATGCGGCTTTCGCAAGGGTTTGCCCTAGGTTTATTGTGGTTTTTTATAAGAAATAGTTGTTATTTGTTGCACAAAAAGCAAAACAGATTTGCTTGCAACAAAAAAATAACGCTATACTTCATGGGCTTGACGTCGGCCGCTTATCTTTTTGTACGACCACTTTAACGCAAAATAGCCTGATTTTTCAAAGCTCTTTGCAATATTTTACTGGGAGATACTGGGATATGCAGCAGGTCAACAAGCCTAATCAGTCGGTTCTGCCTATGCAGACGGCTGTAAATCAAACAGAAACCAAAGCCGTTGTGCTAACACCTGAACAACGACAGCGCTTGGCGCGTCGCTCTTCACTAGGTATAGTGCAAATACTTTGTGCGCAAGCACTACTTGCTTTGATGGTTACACTGCTTTCGTGGTGGTTTGGTGGTAGGGATGCAGCTGCATCTGCGCTCATTGGGGCCGGAGCTTACTTTATTCCTAATACTTTATTCGCTGTACGATTGCTTCTGGGGTTGATGGGTGGGGCAAATGCAAATCCCGCGTCCTTTTTTATGGGCGAGGTTTTTAAGCTAGGCTCTGCTATTGCTATTTTGGGCCTTGCGGCTTGGCAATTTCAGTCTTGGTTAGTGTGGCCAGCGTTATTGTTTGGCTTAATAGGCGTTTTAAAGGGATACGTAGTGCTGCTTGCTTTAGGCAGGCTGCCTTAATCGTGGGCTTATAGGCCTTTAACATAACAGGGTAATTACAGATGGCTGCTGCTAGTGCTAATTCGCCTCAGTCAGATTACATCCAACATCACTTAGTTCACTTGAACAACGTGGGTGCTAAACAGGATGTACTCGCTAATTTCAGCGTTATCAACTACGACTCCGTATTTTGGTCGTTGCTAATGGGCTTTATTGCCGTCTACATCATGTACCGTGCTGCACGTTCAGCCACGGTTGGTGTACCTGGTCGCTTTCAAGCCGCGATTGAAATTTTAGTTAGCTGGGTCGAAGATCAAGCTAAGTCTATTGTGCATAACGAAGACTCACGTCGTTTCGTTGCTCCGTTGGCACTGACTATTTTCTTATGGATTGTCCTAATGAACGTGCTCGACTTATTACCAGTCGACTTGTTGCCTTGGACTTTTGCTACTACAGGCTTAGGTGCCGAAACTGGCGATCCATTGTATTACCATCGTATTTTGCCTACTGCTGACTTAAACGTACCAATGGGTATGTCTTTAGGTGTGCTATTGCTTACGCTTTACTACAGCATCAAGATCAAAAAACCCGGTGGTTTCGTCAAAGAACTCTTTACTGCTCCCTTCACGTTTGGTGGGATAGCAGGTGTATTGCTTTCACCATTTAATATTCTCCTCAACCTAATCGAATACGGCGCAAAAACAGTGTCGCTCGGTATGCGGTTGTTCGGCAACATGTTTGCTG
The DNA here is from genome assembly GCF_947630565.1 of uncultured Paenalcaligenes sp. Classification (NCBI taxonomy): domain Bacteria; kingdom Pseudomonadati; phylum Pseudomonadota; class Betaproteobacteria; order Burkholderiales; family Alcaligenaceae; genus Paenalcaligenes; species uncultured Paenalcaligenes sp. The sequence goes on along the minus strand of NZ_CANRIC010000004.1, from coordinate 51,403 downwards.
GTGAATTAGTTTTCATGCTTATCGCTCTATTGGGCGGTGCATGGACAGGGTTTAATGGCGCAAGCCTTGGCTTGGGTATTGGCCATGTATTAGCTGGTTCTGTGTGGGCTATTTTCCACATCTTAATCGTGCTTTTACAGGCATTTATTTTCATGATGCTGACACTGGTATATATCGGTCAGGCTCACGAAAGCCATTAATCAGTTTCCGGTTTTGGTCGGTCACCGAAACCGGGATGCAGAATCCTTCTGCTACGCCGTTTTTTTGTAATTTTGAACTCATAAGATTTTTAACCAAGGAGTTGTCATGACCAACGTTGCTTTCGTTGCCCTTGCTTGCGGTATTATCGTCGGTCTGGGTGCGTTTGGTGCCAGTATCGGTATTGCTCTAATGGGTGGTAAGTACCTAGAAGCTTCTGCTCGCCAACCTGAGCTAATGAACGCTTTGCAAACCAAAATGTTCCTTTTAGCAGGTCTAATTGATGCGGCCTTCCTAATTGGTGTTGGTATTGCCATGTTGTTTGCGTTCGCTAACCCTTTTATCGGTTAATTGCGGCGCGGGTCCGCTGGCCCCAAGGCGGACAGGCAGTCGTAAGCGGTGCTCATTCATGCGCCGCAAGCGGCTTGATTAGATAGTGTCAGGTAGCTTCCAAGCGCCGGACACGAGTGGTATATAAGGGAAACGACCGTGAATTTAAACGCGACTCTCTTTTTTCAGATGATCGTGTTTTTCGTCTTGGCATGGTTTACGATGACATTCGTATGGCCACCCCTGACAAAAGCAATCGATGATCGTCGCCAGAAAATCGCTGATGGCTTAGCCGCCGCCGAAAAAGGCAAGGCTGACCTCGCTCAAGCTCAGGCACGTATCAGTCTGATGGAAGCTTCCGCAAAGTCTGATAACCATTCGCGCTTGGCTGATGCTGAAAAGCAAGCTGCTGCGCTAATCGAACAGGCTCGCCACGAGGCAGAAGCGGAAAAAGCGCGCATTATTGCGCAAGCTCAACAGGACGCTGCCCAAGAAGTACAACGTCTACGCGATACATTGCGTGGCGAGGTAGCGGTGTTGGCAGTTAAAGGCGCCGAGCAGATTCTGCAACGCGAAGTTGACTCCAAAGCGCATGCCCAGCTGCTAGAGCAGCTTAAGGCTCAACTTTAATCTGAAGGCAGGCCATGGCTGAACTATCGACTATTGCCAGACCTTACGCCGAGGCTCTTTTTGCGTCTACACGCAATGAGGGGACGCTAGAGCAGTGGTCGGCCCTGTTGTCCGAAATGGCTCAGGTGGCCGGTCACCCAGAGGTTAATAAAGTACTAGCTACACCAGGACTTTCTAACCAACAGCGTTACGAGCTTTTTGCAGGTCTGATGAAAACCCCGCTTTCTGACAAAGCGCGGAACTTCCTTGAATTGCTGGTAGGCAACGAGCGAGTATTGCTTTTGCCCCAAATCGCCGAGCAATTTGAGGTTTTAAAACACCAACTCGAGGGTACTGAGTTGGCGCACATTACGAGCGCCTATGAATTAAGCCAAGAGCAAGTCAACGATCTCGTTGCCGGGCTCGAAAAGAAATTCGGCTTAAAACTTATACCCGAGGTGACCGTGGACGCTGCTCTGATCGGTGGTGTACGCGTAATGGTTGGTGACCAAGTACTAGACACTTCCGTGCAGGCCCAGCTGGCCCGTATGCGCGACACACTGGCAGCTTGATCGCCGGCCAGATTACAGGATTCCAGGAGTCTGAACATGCAACTTAACCCGTCTGAGATCAGCGAACTGCTAAAAAGCCGAATTGAAGGCTTAAGCGTGTCCACAGACGTTCGCACCCAAGGCACGGTGGTATCCGTGACTGACGGTATTACTCGTATCCACGGTTTATCCGATGTGATGCAGGGTGAAATGCTTGAATTCCCCAACAACATTTTCGGTTTGGCGCTTAACCTAGAGCGTGATTCCGTTGGTGCTGTGGTTTTGGGTGAGTACACTAGCATTTCCGAAGGCGACCCCGTTAAAACAACAGGTCGTATTCTAGAAGTTCCCGTAGGCCCAGAATTACTAGGCCGCGTGGTTGATACGCTAGGTAACCCGATCGATGGTAAGGGCCCTATCAACGCTAAAGAAACTGACGTTATCGAAAAAGTTGCCCCTGGGGTAATTGCACGTCAATCTGTTGATGAGCCTCTACAAACCGGTATTAAGGCGATTGACGCCATGGTACCGATTGGTCGTGGTCAGCGCGAGCTTATCATTGGTGACCGTCAAACAGGTAAAACTGCGGTTGCTGTTGATACGATCATCAACCAAAAAGGTAAAAACGTTAAATGTATTTACGTTGCGGTAGGTCAAAAAGCCTCCACAATTAACAACGTAGTACGTAAACTCGAAGAACACGGTGCATTGGAATACACCATCGTTGTGGCAGCTCCTGCATCTGAGTCCGCTGCTATGCAGTACTTGGCTCCTTATGCTGGTTGTACTATGGGTGAGTACTTCCGTGACCGTGGTGAAAACGCGCTAATCGTATACGATGACTTGACTAAACAAGCTTGGGCTTACCGTCAAGTATCTCTACTATTGCGTCGTCCTCCAGGCCGTGAAGCTTACCCTGGTGATGTGTTCTACTTACACTCTCGTCTACTAGAGCGTGCAGCTCGTGTAAACGCTGAATACGTAGAGAAATTCACAAACGGTGCAGTAAAAGGTAAAACCGGTTCTTTAACTGCGTTACCTATTATTGAAACCCAAGCAGGTGACGTTTCTGCTTTCGTTCCAACCAACGTAATTTCAATTACTGACGGTCAGATTTTCTTGGAAACTGACTTGTTCCACGCTGGTATCCGTCCTGCGATTAACGCGGGTATTTCGGTGTCACGTGTTGGTGGTGCGGCGCAAACCAACGTAATGAAAAAAATGTCTGGTGGTATTCGTACCGACTTGGCTCAGTACCGTGAATTGGCTGCTTTCGCGCAGTTTGCTTCTGACTTAGACGAAGCAACTCGTCGTCAGTTAGAGCGTGGTCGTCGTGTTGTTGAGCTATTAAAACAGCCACAATATGTAACACTACCTGTATGGGAAATGTCTGTCGCTCTATATGCTGTGAATAACGGCTACTTTGATGACCTCGAAGTTGAGCAGGTATTGCCATTTGAAAAAGCGCTTAAAGACTCGCTACGCAGTAAACACGCTGATTTGGTTCAACGCATTGCTGATAACAACAAGCTCAGCAAAGAAGATGAAACTGAATTAGCTGCTGCTATCGCAGACTTTAAAAAGAACGGCGCATTCTAACTCATAGGCACATTGAGTGGGCCTGCATAAGCAGGCTCAACAATGCCTTTACAGGAAAGTGTGATGGCCGGAATTAAAGAAATTCGTACAAAGATCAAGAGCGTACAAAATACGAGCAAGATCACCAAAGCCATGGAGATGGTAGCAGCATCCAAAATGCGCAAAGCGCAGGAACGTATGCGTGCTGGCCGTCCTTATGCAGTTAAAGTGCGTCAAATTGCTGCACGTTTAATGCAGGCACACCCTGAGTACACACACCCTTACATGGTTGAAAGCAAAGAGCTAAAAGCTGTGGGGATTGTGATGATTACTACAGATAAAGGGTTATGTGGTGGCTTGAATACCAACATTACGCGTTTGGTATTGAATCGTTTGCGTGAGCTCGCTGACAAGAATGTCAAGGTTCAAACCACTGCTTTAGGTAGCAAAGGTGCGTCAACGTTGGCTCGTGTTGGTGCGAACTTGGTCTCCCAAGAAGTCCAGTTAGGCGATGAACCTAATCTTTCTCGTTTGATTGGCGCAGTAAAAGTGCAGCTTGATGATTACATGGATGGCAAAATTGATGCCGTTTACTTAGCCGGTACTCGCTTTGTGAACACCATGAAACAAGACCCTATGTTTATTCGTTTATTGCCATTGCCAAGCGGTCTAAAAGACCCCTTTCAAAATGGTGAGGATGAATCCGTTGAGGCCGCACAAGATGTAAATAATTCCGAGTATGGCTGGGATTACATCTACGAACCTGATGCAAAGACCGTTATTGATGAGCTATTACAGCGCTACGTCGAAGGTCTAGTTTACCAGGCAGTAGCTGAAAACATGGCATCGGAACAATCGGCACGTATGGTTGCAATGAAATCTGCTTCCGACAATGCCTCGAAGGTCATTGACGAATTACAGTTGGTTTACAACAAAACTCGTCAGGCTGCTATTACTAAAGAGATTTCTGAAATCGTGGGGGGAGCCGCTGCGGTTTAATTATCGCTAGGCTTACCGTATACGTTATTAAGCAAGGACTAAACATGAGCAACGGTACCATCGTTCAGTGCATCGGCGCCGTGGTGGATATTCAGTTCCCCCGCGACAGCATTCCAAAGGTTTATGATGCACTCAAGCTAGTTGATGCAAATTCTAAATTTGCAGAGGCCGACTTAACTTTTGAAGTGCAACAGCAATTAGGTGACGGTGTTGTCCGCACTATTGCTATGGGTTCCAGTGATGGTTTACGCCGTGGTATGGGCGTATCAAACACAGGTGCTCCTATTTCTGTGCCTGTAGGCACAGGCACCTTGGGTCGTATTATGGACGTCTTAGGCCGTCCTATTGATGAGGTTGGCCCTATCGAGTCAGATGAGACTCGCGCCATTCACCAAGACGCCCCTAAATTTGATGAGCTATCTCCTTCGGTTGAGCTACTCGAAACCGGCATTAAAGTAATTGACTTAGTTTGCCCCTTTGCTAAAGGTGGTAAGGTAGGTCTGTTCGGTGGTGCGGGTGTAGGTAAAACCGTTAACATGCTCGAACTAATTAACAACATCGCTAAACAGCACAGCGGTCTTTCCGTTTTCGCTGGTGTAGGTGAGCGTACCCGTGAAGGTAACGACTTCTACCACGAAATGGCTGAAGCAGGCGTGATTCAATTAGACAACCTAAAAGAATCCAAAGTCTCCATGGTGTTCGGACAGATGAACGAACCTCCCGGAAACCGTTTGCGTGTTGCGTTGTCAGGCCTAACAATGGCTGAAAAATTCCGTGACGAAGGTCGTGACGTGTTGTTCTTCGTGGATAACATTTATCGTTACACCCTAGCCGGTACAGAGGTATCCGCTCTATTGGGACGTATGCCTTCAGCGGTAGGTTATCAGCCAACATTGGCTGAGGAAATGGGTAAGCTTCAAGAGCGTATTACATCAACAAAAATCGGCTCGATTACATCGATCCAGGCTGTTTATGTACCTGCGGATGACTTGACTGACCCATCACCAGCAACAACTTTCTTGCACTTAGACTCTACCGTTGTATTGTCACGTGATATTGCTGCCCTAGGTATCTACCCTGCGGTTGATCCATTGGATTCCACAAGTCGTCAGCTTGATCCTCAAGTTGTTGGCGAAGAGCATTACGCTATTGCTCGCGGTGTTCAGCAAACACTACAACGCTACAAAGAGCTACGCGATATTATTGCGATTTTGGGTATGGACGAGTTGTCTCCTGAAGACAAACTGCTTGTTGCCCGCGCACGTAAAATCCAACGCTTCTTGTCTCAGCCTTTCCACGTAGCTGAAGTGTTTACTGGGGCTCCTGGTAAATTTGTTTCGTTGGCTGAAACACTACGCGGCTTTAAGATGATTGTTGATGGTGAGTGCGATACTCTACCTGAACAAGCTTTCTATATGGTTGGTGGTATTGACGAAGCCTTCGAGAAAGCCAAAAACCTATAATAAGGATTGACTCATGGCAATGCTTCAAGTTGACGTAGTCAGCGCTGAAAAATCAATGTTCTCTGGTGAAGCCAAGTTTGTGGTGTTACCAGGTGAATCGGGTGAATTAGGTATTTTACCTGGTCATACACCATTGATTTCACGTATTCGTCCGGGCACCATGAAAATCGAATTAGCCGACGGCACTGAAGAACATATCTTTATTGCCGGCGGTATTCTCGAGGTTCAACCCGGTAAGGTAGCAGTATTGTCTGATACCGCAATTCGTGCAGCAGATTTGGATGAGCAAAAAGCCCTCGAAGCACGTAAACGTGCCGAAGACGCTTTACGCAATACCAAAGACAAAGCGGATATTGCTGTAGTTGAAGCTGAACTTGCCATGTTGGCGGCTCAAGCTGATGCTGCTCGCAGATTCAGCAAAATCTCACGTCATTAATCGTGATTTTGCTTTGCTAAAATAGGCGCCTTATGGCGCCTATTTTGTGTATGGCCTACGTATTTATACGCTACTGTTTTTCGTTAAATTGCGCTAACTACGAATGGTCTGAATTGAGTTTGGTTTTTATGATGAAGACAGAATATAAAAATCACTCAAGGAGACCATCATGAATACAGTGAAAAATATCGTATTGCTTATTGACCAGCAAAGCCAGTGGGCTCAGGTTTATGCTGGGACGTATAAAAACGTGAATGTGCATTCACTCCCATTTGAGCCTCTGCTGATAGGGGATTCGGTGGATCAGGGCTTACGTCATTGGGCGCTTAGCTTATTACATTATGACTTAGCCTTAGTGGCAGTTAGTCCTACTAATCTGTCTTGGGTGCGTAGTCAGCTACATCACGCAAGACGACATTTACGTACTCCTATCTTAGCGATAGTGCAAAATTTGAAACCTATTGCTATTCAAGATGTCATAGATGCAGGTGCGGATGATTTCATCACGGACCAGAACCTCAAAACAGAGCTACCTATTCGTGTTAAGCTTTTGCTGCAGCGATTACAAAAAAAACTGAATTATGGTTCTTCATCTACCATTTCTACTGCGGAACAAAATGCACTAAATGATGAGTATTTAGTTTCTGAAAGCTCAGCCCCTTTAGATGCTTATACCGCAGCAGTAGCAACTCGTTATGCTACGCACAGTCAGCCTTTTCAACAGGCCAAGAATACAGTGGTTCAACGTTTTGAAAAGGCGTATATCCGTGCGATATTAGTTCGCAATCAGGGTAATATTACGCGCGCAGCGCGCGCTGCCAATAAGCATAGACGCTCCTTTTGGGAGCTCATGCGAAAACATAATATTGATGCTGACGTTTATCGGGTATCTGCCTGCCCAGATCAGCATCAATTCGTTAAAATAAGCAGGCATTGATTATTTAGGAATTGCCGTGTCATTACCTCAACTTAAAAACGATATTTTGTTACGCTCTTTGTTGCGCGAGCCAGTTCCCTACACGCCGGTTTGGTTAATGCGTCAGGCAGGTCGTTACTTGCCCGAATATCGTGCTACTCGTGCAGAGGCTGGGTCCTTCATGGGATTAGCACAGAACAAAGAGTATGCTTGCGAGGTAACTTTGCAGCCATTGCGCCGTTTTGATTTAGATGCGGCAATTTTATTTTCAGATATTCTTACTATCCCGCATGCCATGGGCTTGGGGCTGGATTTTGTCGAAGGCGAAGGCCCGCAGTTTGCCCACCCGGTTCGTAACGAAGACGATGTAAAGCGTCTCGTTGTGCCGGATATGTCTAAACTGCAATACGTTTTTGATGCCGTGCAGTTAATTCGTAAAGAACTAGACGGCAAAGTGCCTCTGATTGGCTTTGCTGGCAGCCCTTGGACTATCGCTTGTTATATGGTCGAGGGCCAAGGCTCAGCAGATTACCGTCTCATTAAAGGCATGATGTATGGGCGTCCTGATCTAGTACACCAAATGCTAGAGATCAACGCTCAAACAACGATTCAGTACCTAAATGAGCAGATTCGTGCTGGTGCTCAGGCGGCAATGATTTTTGATAGCTGGGGTGGTGTGATGGCAGATACTCTTTTCCAAGAGTTTTCCTTGCAGTACACCAAAAAAGTGGTTGATGGCTTGATCCGCGATAATGACGGTCGCAAAGTTCCCGTCATTGTCTTTACCAAAGGTGGTGGTCAGTGGCTCGAGGACATTGCCCAGTGCGGTGCAGATGCGGTAGGGGTGGACTGGACGGTTAATCTCACTAACGCTCGTCAACGCTTACAAGACAGCGTGGCATTCCAAGGTAATATGGATCCAATGGTGATGTTCGGTGGTGAACAAGCCATCCGTAAAGAGGTTCGTCGTGTGATTGACGACTTTGGGGTAGTGGGTAATGGCGGTCATGTCTTTAACTTTGGCCATGGCATTTCACGCTTTACTGATCCTGATATGGTGAAAGTACTGGTGGATGAGGTTCATAGTTATAGCGCTAAGCATCACAAGGGCTAACTCACCTTAATCTAATTTTCTAGGCTCAAGGTTTCTTGGGCCTTTTTTGTCAAAAAGCCAACATGAATAAATACTGGTTACGGGTGGCGCTTGATGTGCCTTTGCCGGGGTTGTTTGACTATTACCATACGCAGCCGGTGGTGATAGGCGTACGAGTACTGGTTCGTTTTGGTCCACGACAGTTGATTGGTATGGTCATTGAGACCCCGAACGAACCTCAGTTTCAGGCAGATCAAGTCAAAGCCATCGAGATGGTATTGGATGATATGGAGCCTATGTCAGCCCAGTGGTTAGATTTAGCTCAGTTTGCAGCTAATTATTATCAAAGACCGTTGGGCGAGGTTGTGATGCCCGTTTTGCCTGCCCCTTTACGGCGTCCTGCTGCTTATACAGGAAAGCGGGCCGACGGAGGGCCTGTATCACGTTTGCGCAAACGTAAGAAAACAGCAGGAAAAAAAATAAAAGCAAAAGAGGCTCCTATTCTGAATGCAGAGCAACTGCAGGCCATAGATACAATTAGGACTCAATCCGGGGCTGCACGCTATCTGCTATATGGCATTACGGGCAGCGGCAAAACAGAAACCTATATGCAGGTGGCACTGTCTGTTTTAGCCCAAGGTAAGCAGGTGTTGTTCATGGTGCCGGAGATTAACTTGACGCCACAGTTTGAGCAAACGTTACGTCAACGCTTGGTTAATGCAGAGGGGCAGCCATACCAAGTTGCCGTTATGCACAGTGCGCTTGCTGATGGAAAACGCCTAGAGGCATGGCTTAATACCGCAGAGGGCAGTGCGCACGTTTTATTAGGTACAAGGATGGCTATTTTTGCCGCTATACCTAATTTAGGCTTGATTATTGTCGATGAGGAGCACGATAACTCATACAAACAGCAAGATGGGTTGCGCTATTCGGCACGTGACCTAGCGGTTTGGCGGGCTCAGCAGATGCAAATACCAGTTGTTTTAGGTTCTGCCACGCCCTCTCTAGAAAGCTGGCATCATGTGCAAAAAGGTCACTATCAGTTATTAGTGTTGTCCCAAAGGGCAAAACGGGTTCCTCTACCTACTATTCAGTTGATTGATACCCGTCGCGCGCAGTTAGATCAGGGCTGGTCACCTCAGCTTCTAGAGGCCCTAGAGCAGACCTTATCTGCTGGTAAACAGTCCTTAATCTTTATCAACAGAAGAGGCTATGCTCCTGTTTTGCACTGCGGTTCATGTGGGTGGCTGAGTCAATGCCCCCATTGCTCAGCCTATGCGGTGCTGCATAAAGGCGCTAGGCATTATATGCAGTGCCATCATTGTGGTATTCAAAGTCCGGTCGCTAAGCATTGCCCTGATTGTGGTAATGTGGATTTAAAACCATTAGGTAAAGGCACTCAGCGTGTAGAGGAATACTTATTAGCGCGTTTTCCACAGGCTCGCATACTACGTATCGATGCAGATACCACCCGTCGTAAAGGCAGCGCAGAATCCTTGTTTGCACAGGTTCATGCCGGAGAGGTGGATATACTGGTTGGGACTCAGATGGTATCTAAAGGGCATGACTTTAGTCATCTCGCTTTGGTTGGGGTGTTAAATGCTGATACGATGCTTTTTGCACAGGATTTTCGTGCTCCCGAACGTTTGTTTGCCCAATTGATGCAGGTGTCAGGTAGGGCTGGTCGGCATTATGATGATGCACGGGTTTTAATCCAGACAGACTACCCAGATCAGGCTGTGTATCAGGCGCTACTCAAACAAGACTATGAACTTTTTGCTCGACACGAATTAGAGCAGCGCGAAACCGTCGGTTTACCTCCCTACGCTTATTTAGCGTTAATTACAGCCGAGTCCAAAACCATTGATCAGGCTTTGGCTTTTTTAAATACTGCCAAACAGTGGGCACAGCATCCTCAAATGCCTGGGGCCAACCGCGTTTTCTTATATGATGCAGTCCCCTTACGTATTGTGCGAGTTGCAAACATAGAGCGAGCGCAGCTGCTAATCGAAAGTCAGCATCGCATGGCTTTGCAGATTTTTTTAAAAACATGGGGGGCACAACTAGATGAACTGGCCAAGCACTACCGCTGTAAATTTACCCTCGAGGTCGATCCACAGGATATTTAAATCATTATGTCTGCTGTCGCTTTAGGATTGAATCCCGCCCAGAACGAGGCGGTACGCTATTTGAATGGGCCTGCTTTAGTTTTGGCCGGTGCCGGTAGTGGTAAAACACGTGTTATTACTCAAAAAATTGCCTATTTGATTGGTGAGTGTGGTTATAGTGCGCGTCGTATTATCGCCTTAACTTTTACGAATAAAGCGGCGCTAGAAATGGCTGAGCGAGTTCAAGATCTATTAGAAAAAAAACAGTCTAAAGGACTAACGATCAGTACGTTTCATTCATTGGGTTTAAAAATACTACGCGAGGAAGCCGAGGCAGCAGGACTAAAACCGCGCTTCTCTATCATGGACTCGAATGATACTTTAGGCATTATCCAAGAGATTTTGGCAACCACAGATAAAGGACGCTTGCGGGCTGTACAACAAGATATTTCATTATGGAAAAATGCGCTATTAAACCCTGACGCGGCGGCAAATGCGATTTTAACGCCTAGCCAAGCAGAGTCAGCCAAGGTCTATCGTAGTTATGATGAAACCCTAAGAGCCTACCAAGCGGTTGATTTTGATGATTTAATCCGACTTCCAACTCAATTGTTAGAACAAAATGAGCAGGTTCGTAAGCGTTGGCAGGAGCGTGTGCATTATTTGTTAGTGGATGAGTATCAAGATACCAATACATGCCAGTATCGGCTAGTACAGGCTTTGGTGGGTGATAGGGCGATGTTTACAGCTGTGGGGGATGATGATCAGGCCATTTATGCATGGCGTGGTGCAACAGTAGAAAACCTACATCAATTAACACTCGATTATCCTGATCTAAAACTGATCAAACTAGAGCAAAACTATCGATCTAGTCAGCGTATCCTAGAGGCCGCTAACAATGTGATTGGGCATAATCCTATCGTCTTTGGGAAAAAACTTTGGTCAGATTTGGGTATAGGTGAAGGCATTAAAATTAAAGATTGCGATGATGAACAGTCAGAATCTGAGTGGGTAGGTATTAGCCTATCAGCGGAAAAATTTGAGCGTAAGGCCCAATGGGGTGATTTTGCTGTGTTGTATCGTAGTAATCAGCAAGCACGTTTAATTGAGCAGCAATTACGTGAGTTACGGATTCCCTATGTAATGAGTGGGGGACAAAGTTTTTTTGATAAAGCAGAGATCCGCGACATATTGGCTTATATACGGCTAATAGCAAATCATGATGATGATCCTGCATTTATTCGGGCGGCTACTACCCCTCGTCGCGGCATAGGGCAAGGTACACTAACACAGCTAGGTGCTGTTGCCATGGAACATAAAATTTCTATGTTCGAAGCAATACATGCCATTTCGTTGACAGAGACCTTGGCAGAAAGACAGTTAAAGCCTTTGCAAGTATTTTCCGAATTCATTACCCGCTTACGGGTAAAGGCAGAGCGCACAGGGCGTGAGGGTGCGGTGGTGTTAGATGAATTGCTTTCGGCAATTAATTACGAAGGCTATCTCTATGACGTATTTGATGATAAGCCTGCCTTGTCTCGTTGGCAAAACGTGTTAGAGCTAACAGGCTGGCTTAAGTCAAAGGCGGAGCAAGATGAGATGAGCCTGCTCGACCTCTCCCAGCATGTGGCCTTGATTACTATGCTAGAGCGTAACGGTCAGGATGATGAAATTGATGCGGTGCATCTTTCTACCTTGCATGCGGCTAAAGGACTGGAATATAAACACGTTTTTTTGATAGGGGTAGAAGAAGGTTTGCTCCCGCATTTAGGACGAGACGATGAGGATATTCCGGTAGGCCAAGAAGAAACCGTTATGACTCAGCGTATCCAAGAAGAGCGTCGTCTTATGTACGTGGGTATTACACGGGCTCAGCGTAGTTTACGTCTTAGTTGGTGTAAGCGTCGACGCAGAGGCAAAGAATACACCGTCCGAGAAAAATCTCGGTTTATTACAGAAATGGGCTTAGCCGAAACGGCAATAGTAGAGGCTGCTGAGGCACATATGAGTCCTAAACAGCGGTTAGGTATGTTAAAGGATCTTTTGCAAAAATAAATCTACTCAAATTTATTTAGTTTTCGCTTTCTCTCACTGTTACTATTATAGAAGAGATAAATTGAACCTACATTTTTTAAATAAGATCTGTTGAATACAATATGCAGAAAGCTGTACTGCTAGCACCCGGCATCATGTTGCTCTTTGCCTTGGTATTTCTTGGGCTTTGGTATCAAGTTAGAGATCGTCGTTATCTGCTCTGGTTTTCATTAACTTGTGTTATGTATACCGGCGGTATGATGCTGCGATTTTTTGGGTATTTATACCCAATAGGTACACTATTTAGTAGCTCCAACTTATTGTTTTTATTCGCTTCCATCTTAGTTGGTTCAGCCACCTTGGAACGTCGAGGAGCTGTCTACCCTAAACGACTTGGGTTTTTATTGGCAGGTGCTTTTGCCGTTATTTTTTTACTATTAGAACTACAGTTAATTAGTGAAAGATGGTTTAGCTTATTGGCAAATTTCACATCGATTTTAGCTTTTTTATGCGTTTTGTTTGTTTTGTTTCGATTGCCTAATCGTAGAAAAATAGATGTATTAATTCTACTTTTCCTTTTTGTATATGTCATTCAGTTTTTAATTAGAGGCCTTTGCCTTCTATCTTGGTCTGATTATGAATTTACTTTAGGCTATCAGGCTCCTGCCTGGGTCTCTTTGCAACTGCTTCTTTTTTTTATTAGTATTGCTTATTGTTGCTTGATTTTATTTGCCTCTTTTTCTGATTTGTACAATGAGCTACGTAGGGCAAATAATTATGATGGCTTGACGGGTTTGTTAAATCGTAGTGGACTAGAGTTTCAGCTTTATAAGAAATTTAAAAATAATGACTTTTATCTTGTCATTGCAGATCTAGATCACTTTAAAGTTGTTAATGATAATTATGGTCATCATATTGGTGACCAGGTGTTGGTGTACTTTTCGCAGGTTTTAAAAGCGCATTTTTCCGATAAAGCTATTGTGTCCAGATGGGGCGGAGAGGAGTTCTTATTGATTTTACCTATTGCATCAGAACAAGAACTTTTGGCTAGTTTGCAGCCATTGTTGTCTCATTTGAATCAGACTTGTTTTACATTTGATGGCAATGAGATTGCAGTAACCGCTAGTTTTGGTGCGGCTAAGACGAATTGCCTTAATTGGCAAAAGTCGTTTATTAAAGCGGATAAAAAACTGTATGAGGCTAAATCCAATGGGCGTAACCAATTACGCATTTAACATGTTTTTCGTCTTAAAGAACGAGCATTTTGCTCTAAATGGAATGAAAACAAGCAAAAAAAACCGCGTTTAAAAACGCGGTTTTTTTGCTTTATTAAGACCTAGTAGTACAGGTGAGCAATTGAGTGTGCTTGTTGCATACGTGCTTCGTACATAGCTTCAGCCACTTTAATCATGCGATTAGAGAATGCATGAGCTACTTTTTTAAGACCTTTAACCATGGTTTTGCTTAATTCTTTTACTGACACAGCCTCACCATTGCTAAGAGCTCGGTTCATAACAGAGCGCTCTAGGGAGTCACTCCAACGTGTGTATTGGTAATCAGTAGATAGAGTAGCCATGGAAAAATCCTTAGTTAATAAAGCCTTAGAGCTGACAGTATTATAATTATAGGGTTTACCCTAGTCGCAAGTCAAGGGTAAACCCTAGGTTGGGATTAAGTGTGGTTATTCTGCTCAGGCAAAGTTATGAGAAATGCGCTATCTTTGATTGTTAGGGTCAATTATTAAAAGGGAGCGTGTATGGCAAACTCGATGATTTCTCGTTGGCAGCAGGGTTATGGGCCAATTCAACATAGCCAAGAGACGCAAATGGCGATTGCTCAGATGGCGCAACAGTTGGTGGACGAGGCGAAGCAGCCAAATACAGAGGCCGTATATGAAAAGCTGATTGCCTTGGATCATTTGACAGCAGCGGGAATGTGGCTGGTTGTACATATGACCTATGCCAATCGGGTGCGATTGGACGGTTCAGCCTTAGAGGCAGATGATTTTAAAGTGCAACCAGAAGGCCATACTGGTGGCGCCTTAAATATGGTGCCTGCTTATGCTGCCTATATGACGTTAAATGCACTCACCGGTGAGACTCGTGCTTGGCTTATGGGGCAAGGTCATAGCGTAGCTGCGATTGAGTCCATTAATGTGCTTTTAAATAATTTACATCCTGAACAGGAACAGGCCTATGGTGGGGGTGAGGCTGGCTTAAACCGGTTATTGCAGGATTTTTATGGTTATGGCTTAGCCGCTGATGGTTCTGCTTCTGCTCCCTTGGGGAGTCATGTGAATCCACATACGGCAGGTGGGATTATCGAAGGTGGCTATTTAGGTTTTGCTGAGTTGCAATATGCACATATGCCATTACCCGGCGAAAAGTTAGTCGCTTTTTTATCGGATGGTGCAGCAGAAGAGCAGCGAGGCAGTGATTGGATTCCACGTTGGTGGCGAGCAGAGGATTCGGGGGCAGCCTTACCAATCATGATTGCCAATGGTCGTCGAATTGAGCAACGTACACAAATGGGCACCTTAGAGGGGTTAAGTGATTTTATCGATCATTTGAAAGGGTGTGGCTTTGATCCTATTGCGTTTGATGGTAGAGATCCGGCTATGTTTGTTTATACGTTATGGGACATGGAACAACGTTTAAAACAACGTGTGCAATTAGTGGAAGCGGGACATCTGCAGTATCCGCTGTCGATCCCGTATGGTATAGCACATACAACAAAGGGGTTTGGGTTTTATGGTGCGGATGAAAATGCCGCTCATAACTTACCCTTGCCCGCTAATCCCCATGTAGATGAAACGGTGCGCCAGCTCTTTAATAAGTATGCAAAACCATTATGGGTGAACCCTACAGACCTCGCTCGTAGTTTGACGATCTTACAAACACACCAAGCGCAGCAGCGTGTATTAGAAAGAGATAATCCCGTTGCGAATCGTCATCCAGTAGAACCGGTATTACCTGAACTCCACTTTGTGGATAAAGGCACAATGAGTAGTCCGATGGCAGCGTTGGATCGTTATTTTGTGGAGTTGGTAGAGAAGAATCCGCAGTTACGTCCTCGGGTCGGAAATCCAGATGAACTGGCAAGCAATCGTTTATTGAGTGTCTTAAAAACCCTCAAGCATCGAGTTAGTGATCCAGAAGGGGATAATGAATCCATTCATGGTGCTGTGATTACAGCACTCAACGAAGAGGCCGTTGTATCAGCATGTATAGGTAATCAGAGTGGGTTGAACCTAGTCGCTAGTTACGAGGCGTTTTGTGTAAAGATGCTTGGGGCTTTACGTCAGCGTATTATTTTTGCTCGTCAACAAAAAGAAATAGGTCGTCCTGCCCAATGGATTAGCTGGCCAGTGGTGGCGACGTCTCACACTTGGGAGAATGGTAAGAACCAACAGTCTCATCAAGACACGACGTTTGCCGAAGCCTTATTAGGTGAAATGAGTGATGTGTCTAGGGTGATTTTTCCGGCAGATTACAATAGTTTTATGGCGGTATTACCATCTATTTATGCGAGTCGTGGGCAGATTGCTTGTGTGGTTGCCCCTAAGCGTGAACGGGCCGCGTACTTAGCACCAGAACAAGCAAGGCTTTTGGCAAGGGATGGGGCGGTAGTGCTGGATGAGTATCATGGACAGGAGCCGGTGCTGTTATTTGCAAATGGTAGCTATCAGCTAGAGCAAATACAGGTTGCGGCCCAACGCCTTAAAGATCAAGGGCATGGCTATAGATTAGTGTATATTCAGGAGCCAGGTAAACTACGTCACGCACGAGATGTCTATGAGCTAGAGCAGGTGATTATCCCTGAAAAGTTAGCCGAACTATGTCCTGATTATTTCGTACACCGTATTGCGTTAACGCACATGCGCCCAGAGGTGTTTCGTGGCCATTTGTGGCATTTGTTTCCACATGCTTTCACCAGTTCCGTGTTGGGTTATATCAATCGTGGTGGGACATTAGATGAGTTTGGTATGCAGTTTGCAAATAATGCAACATGGGCACATGTGTTAAAAGCATATGCACACAGTACCAAAACAAAATTGCAGGACTATTTAAGTTCCACAGAGGTGGATGCAGTGCTGGGGGTAGGTGATCCCTTAGTATTAAAAACGTATTAAACAACAAAGGGGCCTCAAGGTCCCTTTTTTAATGGTCTCACTTGTGTTTTTTTCAAAAAAGAAGAGGTTATTTCATTGTTAGGACTAAATAGCGTCTAAAACACAAAATGACTACATAATTTTGATATTATTCTTAATAAATGTATCGTTTCTAAATATACGTAGATAACACAGAGGAGACATTATGTCCGCAGTCAATTCAATAGGGATTATCGGTGCTGGTGCCATGGGGCAAGGTATTGCACAAATTGCAGCACAGGCCGGTTATATGGTTCGTTTATTTGATGTGCGTGAAGCGGCTATTACGCAGGCCCAAGACCAGCTAGGCAAGATTTGGGCACGTCAAGTAGAGCGAGGCCGCATGAGCCCAGAGCAAGTACAGCAAGCTCAAACGAATCTAATTGCTTGTACCGATTTAGCGCAAATGAGCGATGTGGATTTAGTGGTAGAGGCTATCGTAGAAAATTTGACGGTTAAGCAGGATTTATTTAAACAGCTTGAGTCCATTGTTAGTGATACCTGTATATTGGCCTCGAATACGTCTTCACTGTCGATTACCGCCATAGCACAAGCCTGCGAAAAACCGAATCGAGTCGCAGGCTTTCACTTTTTTAATCCAGTGGCATTAATGAAAGTGGTCGAGGTAATAGAGGGCTTACGAACAGATAGCTCAGTCTGTGATCAGTTGGTCATTATTGCTAAAAAAATGGGCCATACCCCTGTACGAGCTAAAGATATGCCGGGGTTCATCGTGAATCACGCGGGTCGCCCCATGAATATCGAAGGCTTAAAAATTGCCCAAGAGCAAGTTGCTGATTTTGCGACTGTAGATGCCATTATGCGTGAGCAGGCTGGTTTTAGAATGGGGCCTTTTGAGCTGATGGACTTGACGGCGTTAGATGTGTCACATCCCGTGATGGAGTCTATTTACAATCAGTTCTATCAAGAACCTCGCTTTAGACCTTCACCAATTACTGCCGTACGGTATGCTGGTGGGATCTTAGGTCGTAAAACAGGCGAAGGATTTTATCGCTATGTGGATGGACAAAAACAATTGCCGGAGACTCTACCTGCACCAGAACATAAAGCAGGCTTAAAGGTTTGGTTGGCTCCTTTGCATCCAGAGGGCTATGCACGCGCACATGCGTTACTAAGCACACTAGATATCGTTTTGCTAGAAACCGAAGAAGCCCCTGACGATGCCTTGATCGTGGTAACTCCTTACGGAGAGGATGTGGCGACGGTTGTGGCTAATTTTGGTTTAGATGCGGCACGTACAGTCGCCTTAGATACAGCTTTTGGCTTAGAGACAGGTCGTCGTCGCGTAGTGATGCGTTCTTTACTTACTGATGATGCATGGACAGAAAGTGCTGTGGCGCTATTTGCTAGTGATGGCACAGAGGTGAGTGTGATAGAGGACTCCGCAGGTTTTGTAGCGCAGCGTTTGGTGGCCTCAATCGTGAATGGCGCGTGTGACATTGCACAGCAAGGTATTGCTACAGCAGAGGATATTGATACGGCGGTTTCTTTAGGACTTGGCTACCCACACGGAGGCCCACTTTCTGTAGGTGATCATGTAGGGGGCGATTTGCTTTTAGAAATTTTGCAGTCCATGCAATTTGTGACAGGGGATATGCGTTATCGCCCTAGCTTATGGTTGCAGCGTCGAGTGCAATTAGGGGTATCTTTACGTACAACACGCTAATTGTTATAGCTAATAAAAAAGCCTCGTTCATCAGAGCGAGGCTTTTTTTATGCACGAAAGCAAATTAACGTACTTGTTCGACCATGTATAGAATGGCTGCGCGTAGATCGTCATCCGATGCATTCATAGCTGTACCACGGGGGGGCATGGCGCCTTTACCCGAGATAGCAATCTGCAACATGGTATCTAGACCTGTTTCTATGTAAGGCGCCCAGGCTTCTTTATCACCAAATTTAGGAGCACCTGCTACGCCAGAAGCATGACAGACGAAACAAGAGGCATCGTAGAGACCTTTACCGGTCGCGAGTTGCTCTGCTGTAGCAGCAGGGATACCACCAGCAGCAGCGGGGGCTGTGGCAACCGCAGTGCTTGCCGTTTTGTCTGCAGCAGGAGCTTCGGCTTTATCAGCGGGTTTTGCCTCGCCGTCAGCATCACCTGGCTCAGCAAAACTAGCGCCGGCTTCGTTTGCCATGTAAACCATAGCTCGCTCAACCTCTAGGTCTTTAAGAGACGTGTTACCGCCTTTAGCTGGCATAGCACCCTTACCTGTTAAAGCAACGTTCAACATGGCTTCGTAGCCAGTTTGAATGTAAGGCGCCCATGCGGCCTTATCGCCAAATTTAGGAGCACCAGCTACGCCTGTTGCGTGACAGGTGGTACAGGTTGCCTCGTAAACCTCTTTACCTGTTTTTAATGGACGCTCGCCTTCGACCACATTGAGGGTAAATTGAGCCACAGGCTGGATTCTAGAGGCAACACCTTCGGAGTTGTCCAAGCGTGCTTTACCTGTTCGTAAGTCATTGGTGTTTTGGTCAATGAAAAACATCGCTGCACCAACAGCGATTAAGAACACCATTGCTAGCCAAAAAATTTGGGTAGGGTTTTTGACGTGAACAGATTGTGCATCGTCGTTATTCTGAGATTTTTGTTCCGTAAGGCTCATAGTCAGATCCTGCGAATTCGTACAGAGTGGGTTGGCGGACCACCGAAAAATGACTACTGGGGCCGCAAGATTTATGGGTTGGTATGTACCAATGTGTAATTATAGCGAACTAACAGCGCTATGGGTGTATCTATGATTTGAGCTAGATTTTACCGCTAAAAAAATTAAACTCAACAAATTCTATTATACGGGGTAAAATGGTTTATTAAGCGCCCGTAGTTCAATGGATAGAATTAGAGTTTCCGAAGCTCTCGATACAGGTTCGATTCCTGTCGGGCGCGCCAGAATACAAAAGCGGTCTAGGTTTTTTCCTAGACCGCTTTTTTTATGTGTCTAATAAGCCGTGGTACTGTTGTAAGTAGTTTTCAAAAGGTTGGCCCTTTTCGGCGGCTTCGATGTCTGCTTGCTCCTCTAGGGAGGAAATGGCTTTTGCTTGAAAATCCTGTTCTATCTCAGAGGCTAATGGCGTATTGAGTAGTGAGTGTTTATGAGCAAGGCTTTGTGCATAGCTGAAGTCGACAAAACTTTGTCCTGAGGCTTGTAGTTCTGAAAGTAAACGAGCTGATGGACAAAGGCTGGAATCTTGGACTTTTGCCAGTTGTAGAGCGAGGGCGTCTTGGTAGAGCGTTTGATTGCTACCTTGATCGAATAGCTCAGAATAGGGCTGCATGGCTAAAATAATATCTTCGGCCCAGCTCTTTAATTCCACGTCTTGTTTGTTTTGATTGCGCAGCAGCAAACCCGGTTTACGTCCTTCGGCTACGACTTTAGCAAAGTTGTTTTTACTGTCTTGGCAAAAGCCGCCGTCTGGAAAAATAGGGCTTGGTTCGGTGGCACAGAATAATAAAAAAGCATCTAGGAATCGAGCACTTTCAGCAGATAAACCAATAGGATCGAAAGGGTCGATATCTAAGCAACGTACTTCTACGTATTCGACGCCACGATGTGCTAAAGCAGAGGACGGGCGCTCATTGTCTTTAGGCGTGCGTTTAGGACGGATGTTTGAGTAGTACTCATTCTCAATTTGTAGAATGTTGGTATTAAGCTGAATCCATTCGCCATTACGATGTGTACCTATCTCATCATAGGCAGGCCAAACCGTGGTGGCTGCCTTGCGCATGCGTAGTAAAAAAGTATCTAAATCGTTGTAGCACAGCTGTAGTTCAGCTTGGGCCTCTTTGTTTTGGTAGCCCAAGTCACTCATGCGTAGGCTAGTCGCCCAAGGTAAGCAGTAAGTATCAGGAGCAACTTGCTCTAAGGGCAGGTTTTGGCTGTCTAAAAAGTCTTTGGACACCACAGGAGATGCGCCAAATAAATACATCAATAGCCACGAATAACGAGTGAAATTGCGTATTAGTGCTAAATAGCCATTTGAGCGTTGTTCTTGAAGTGTACGACCATCCATTTGTAACGCAGGCCAAAGAGCATCTGGTAATGAAAAATTATAGTGAACGCCCGCAATACATTGCATACGTTTACCATAGCGCTCGGCTAAACCACGTCGGTAAATGTGTTTAAACATGCCTGTATTTGATTCGCCATACCAGCCAATTTGTATATCGGGTTCCGCAGGCAAATGGGAGGGCATGGATTGATTCCAGATGGTTTCCTCTCCGATATGGCGCACAACGAACTGATGCACATGTAAAAGCTCATCGCGTAGTTCTTCGACGGAGTGATGCGGAATGGTGATTAACTCAAGCAAGGATTCGGCGTAGTCAGTGGTAATACGACTATTGCATAACGCCGAGCCTAACGCCGCAGGGTGCGGCGTGGCGGTTAAAAACCCAGTAGGATCTACGCGCAAGCCCTCTTTTTCTACGCCTCGGCGAATATCGCTAAGCAATGTCAAATTGGAAGAGAGGGTTTTTATACGATTCTGGCTCAATGTCATTACCTAAGTTCACTTATAACTGGCTAATTATGTGGTTGATTGTAATGCGCATTAGGATTAAAGGGAAAGGGCTTAGCGTAGAGTGGACCTTCTAGTTGGAGGGTAATTTGAGAATGGCGAAATGAAAGGCTTTGGCAATGGCCGCAGAACGATTAGGGGCATCAAGCTTAGTGCAAACGTTACGTAAGTGAAAGTTAACGGTGTGGTAGCTAAGCCCCAGAATGATGCCTATTTCATACGTGGTTTTACCTAGAGCGACCCAATAGAGACATTCCCGCTCTTTAGGGCTTAAGGCTTTTTTAATCATGAGCATATCCTTAAAACACTAAGATTTATTTGGTATCAGTTGGTTACTTGTGTGATTGATTGTTGGCTTTAATAAAAAAATGCTCAAGCTTTTTTTAGCTAGTATTAGTCCTTAAGTATTTCTCACAGTAGGCATTTATGCTGTTTCCCTGCTAGGGAATCTGGATTTTATGGTCGAAGGTGCTACACTTATTACTTATCATTTTTGTTGGCGCCGATTTGCTTGATCTGCTTGCGGGCGCTCCATAAATCCAGCTAAAGAGGTCCAGTCATGGTCTCAAATACTACTTCTCCACACGCTTCTATTGATATTCCCGAGGGCTCGGTTGGTATAGTCACGCCCGAAATAATTGCCTTTGATGAACCCCTGCATTTGTCTAGTGGGCAGGTTTTGCCACGCTATGAACTAGCCGTAGAGACTTATGGCACGCTTAATCACGATTGTAGTAATGCAGTGTTAGTGTGCCATGCTCTCAATGCCTCCCATCATGTGGCAGGTATTGATCCGACCGATCCCAAAAATGTGGGGTGGTGGGACAATATGGTTGGTCCGGGCAAGGCCTTGGACACAGATCGCTTCTTTGTAATTGGTGTTAATAATATTGGTTCTTGTTTTGGCTCTACTGGCCCTGTCAGTATCAACCCAGAAACAGGTAAACCATGGGGCGCAGCTTTTCCTTTATTGACAGTGGAAGACTGGGTGCATGCACAGGCCCGTTTGGCGGATTATTTAGGTATTAAAAAATTTGCTGCCGTGATGGGAGGGTCATTAGGCGGTATGCAGGCCCTGAGTTGGGCGATTACCTGTCCTGATCGGTTAGAAAATTGTATTGTGATTGCCAGCACATCCAAACTTAGCGCTCAAAACATTGCCTTCAACGAGGTTGCTCGTCGGGCTATTATTACCGACCCTGAATTCTACGAAGGGGATTATTACAGTCGTAATACTGTGCCCAAAAGAGGGCTTTCTGTTGCGCGCATGGTGGGGCATATTACCTATCAATCTGACGAAGTGATGGCTGAGAAATTTGGCCGAGCACAGCGTGATCCCAAAGACGACGGGCAGTACCGATATGATTATGGTGTCGAGTTCGAGGTGGAATCCTATTTGCGTTATCAGGGAGAAAAGTTTTCCCAGTATTTTGATGCAAATACCTATTTATTGATTACTAGAGCCTTAGATTATTTTGATCCTGCTCACGAGTTCAATGGTGATTTAGCCCGTAGTTTAGCGGCTGTAAAAGCGAAGTTTTTATTGGTTTCTTTCACTACAGATTGGCGTTTTACACCAGAACGATCACGTGAAATCGCCAAGGCGTTGTTAAAAAACAAAAGAACGGTTACCTATGCCGAGGTCGATGCACCCCACGGGCATGATGCTTTTTTATTAGATGATCGCCGCTATCACGGTGTGGTGCAGGGCTATTATGATCAAATCGCCGAGCAGTTAGGTTTAGGGCCTCGTCAGCGTACTACAGGAGTATTGGCATGAACCCAGTCGATAATGCCGTGAGCCTAGCTCAGCGCCCTGATTTGGCGCGTATCGCAAGTTGGATTGAACCCTCGACTCACGTATTAGACTTGGGTTGTGCTGATGGAAAGTTGTTAGCGTATTTGCAGCGCACAAAAAATGTCCAAGGCTCAGGGATTGAGCGGGACCCACAAGCCGTAGTCGCCAGTGTGCGTCGTGGTGTGGCAGTGATTCAGCAAGACCTCGAAGATGGCCTTGCTTTATTTGAGGATCAACATTTCGATACGGTGGTGTTGTCTAAAACATTGCAGTCCATGATTAACACAGAGCATATTTTGCGCGAGATGGCGCGAGTTGCTCGTTATGGCATTGTGTCTTTTCCGAACTTTGGTCACTGGTCTCATGGTTTATCTATTTTGGCGGGGCGCATGCCTGTCTCCAAAGAAATGCCCTATGAGTGGTATGACACACCTAACATTCATCTTTGTACACTCAGGGATTTTCAAGACTTGGCAAAGTCTTTAGGACTACGCATCTTAGATCGAGTGGTGTTTGATGGTAAAAATGAATTGCGTTTCTTACCCGGTTTACGTGGCACATTAGCCCTTTATCGTTTTGAGTCTCCTTATGCTGCCCGTTAGCATTGGTCGTTATTGTGTCTAATGTTTATCTTAATCCACGCGTCCTCTCTCTTTTAGTTTTAGGTTTTGCGAGTGGTCTGCCATTGGCGTTGACCAGTGGCACTTTACAGGCATGGGCAACGGTGGCTGGGGTGTCACTGACGCAAATTGGATTTTTAACCTTAGTGGGCTCCGCCTATACCTTGAAGTTTCTGTGGGCTCCACTAATAGATCGTTATGCGGTTCCTATACTGGGTAGGCGACGGGGTTGGATTGCTCTAAGTCAGTTATTGTTAGGGCTTTCCATTGCGGCAATGGGCTTATTTAATCCTGCCCATCAATTAGGGCTGATTGCTCTATTGGCTGTTTTTGTTGCTTTTATGTCTGCCACCCAAGACATCGCTTTTGATGCGTATAGTACAGATGTATTGCGTACCAATGAGCGAGCCGCCGGTGCTGCTGTAAAAGTGCTAGGTTATAGGTTAGCCATGATTACCTCCAGTGGTTTAGCTCTGGTCATTGCTGATAAATGGCTAGGGTGGGGGGGGATGTATATGGTGATGGGGCTGATTATGGCCTTATGTGCAGTAGCCACCTTTTTAGCACCCGAGCCTGAATTTGTAGTTAAACCTCCGCGTTCGTTACGTAGCGCTGTTGTTGAGCCATTAGTTGAGTTTTTTAAACGACCTGAAGCCATCACCATTTTATTGTTGATTGTGTTGTATAAGTTAGGTGATGCCTTTGCAGGAGCGCTTTCCACCACGTTTTTAATCCGTGGCGCAGGCTTTGAAGTCGCTCAAGTTGGCATGGTAAATAAGATTTTCGGTTTAGCAGCGACCATCATAGGTGCATTATTAGGTGGCGGTTTAATGGCACGCTTTGGGCTCTATCGATCGCTGATGTTATTTGGATTATTACAGGCGGTATCAAACTTTGGTTATTGGGTATTAGCCGTTAACGAACCTCATTTAGTCTTAATGGGTACAGTGGTCGCCATTGAAAATCTATGTGGGGGCATGGGGACAGCAGCCTTTGTTGCGTTATTGATGGCCTTATGTAATCAACAGTTTTCAGCAACCCAGTTTGCATTATTGTCGGCTCTTTCTGCTGTGGGGCGGACTTATTTAGCCGGCCCATTGACACCACCCTTGGTTGAAAGCTTAGGTTGGCCTAGTTTTTTCCTCGTCACGGTCCTTTTAGCACTACCGGGGATCGTACTGCTTTGGTATAAACGAGCTACTATTTTAGCGCTGGATTCTTAGGCACACGTCTATGATGCTCTTAACTTTTTATTTGATTGCGATTACGGCCGAGGCCATGACTGCTGCTTTAGCGGCAGGCAAGCGAGATATGGATTGGGTTGGTGTCTGCGTGATTGCCTGTATTACTGCCTTAGGTGGGGGCTCTGTACGTGATGTGTTGTTGGGGCATTATCCCTTAACGTGGGTAGCCCATCCAGAATACCTATGGATGACGGCAGGGGCGGCTATTTTTACCGCTCTAACAGCCCGCCTCATGCGACACCTCAACAAGCTCTTTTTGGCTTTGGATGCATTGGGCCTAGTGACATTCACCGTCATTGGCTGCCAAATAGCCTTAGAGATGCAGTTACCTATCACTATTGTATTGCTCAGTGGCATGATTACCGGTTGTGCTGGGGGCGTGCTGCGCGACATTATGTGTAATGACATCCCTTTGCTCTTTCGCAAAGAAATGTATGCCAGTGTGTCCATGGTAACGGGCGGCTTATATTTGCTGGCGATTCATCAAGAGGTCAATGAGTTAGCCAGCATGCTGATTCCAATGGGAGTCGGGCTGACCTTTAGGTTTTTAGCGCTACGTTTTAATTGGCAAATGCCTCGGTTTGTGTACCGAGACGATTGGCATTAATTAGTTGATCCAGCCCATAACACGTGCCCATTGCATTACAAAAGGCATAAATACCGCCGTTAAAACCCCTGTTACACTCATGGCTAAAGCAGAAAAGGCGCCCATGGTTTCATTGATTTGAATCACTCTGGCTGTACCAATAGCATGAGCCGAAATTCCGGTGGCGATCCCTTTAACGATGGGGTCTTCGATACGGAGCAGATGAAACACGGGGGTCGCCATTACGCTACCTATAATGCCAGTAAAGGCGACAGAAACGGCCGTTAAAGAGGGCTGCCCGCCAAAGTAGTCTGACATGGCCATGGCAATAGGCATCGTAGAGGATTTTGGCATTAAGGAAATAATCATTTCCGTGCTTCCTCCTGTCCAGGTCGTAACTAATACACTGCTGATTAAACCAGTTAATGCACCAATGACTAAGGTAATACTAAGAGGACGCCATAGCTCTTTGAGTCTAGGCAACTGCTTGTATAAGGGGATTGCTAGCGCAACAGTAGCAGGCCCAATCAGAAAGTGGATAAATTGAGCCCCTTCAAAATAGGTTTCATAAGGGGTTTTAGTGATGACTAAAATACCCACCATGCCACATAGAGAGGTGAGTACTGGCAGTAAGAGTGGGTTGGAGTGGCTGCGCCGATAAATATATAAAGATAATAAATACACGCAAAGCGTGAGAGTGAGCCAAAGCAGGGGGCTATCGGTTAAAAACATCCAAATGCGAAACAGGTCCTCTTTTATCATTTATTTTTCTCGCGTTTTAGTAGCCAAGAGAGGCAAAAGGCACTGATCGCTAGTGTAAGGAAAGTTGCAATAATGATGGTTGCTAAAAAAGGGAACCATTCTTCTTGGATACGATAAAAATAGAGCATAACACCCACTACTGCTGGCGTAAAAAGCAGCATTAAATGCTGAATTAGAAAAGTGGAGGTTTGCTCTAGGGCTTTGGGGATCTTTTTATAAAGAATGAGCCCTAGCAATAGCAGCAGCATGCCAGCCAATGGGCCGGGTAATGGCAATGATAAACTACGTACCGTCACCTCTCCGAATAACTGAAAGACGAAGAGGGTGGTAAAAGCAAGGATAATAGGCATGGAGTGGATGGACTCTTATTATTCAGTAGGCGCAGTATTATAGGGCGTAGCCACCCAAGTCCGCCAACGTAACTCTAGGCCTTTAGGAAGATACACAACGACAGGAAGTCTACTGTTGTATTGTAATAATGAGCCATTACTATGAACGGGTATGAACTGCAGGGTTTGCTGATTGTCAGGACAAGCCATTTTCGTACTTATGGGGCCATTTAGCTCGCTGAGCTCATAATAGTTATAGCCCCAGCCTTCCAGCGTTTTTTCCTGAAATAGGCCTGTGTAATGCTGTGGATTACAGTCCGTCTCTTGAACTTTCCCCGGCAGTAATTCAATTTTTAGGTTATTTTCATAGTTACCCACGGGTAAGCGAATTACATGGCGCTCATAGTCTGCGGCAGGGGCAGGAAAGGACTCTAAGGTTGGGTCAGCGTTTGTCACCGGATCTTCGGCCCAAACGGGTGGGGTGGATAAAAAGACAGCGCATGTCATGAAAACTAAGGGTTTTAGCCATGGGTGCAATAGTGCAGAATGCAGCATAATTAAACCTATCTGATAATAATTAAGACCACCGTACTACGCCGTTTTAGAACAACGAAATAGATAGCTATGGACTTTATACTCGATAAATCAGTCTGATGAAATGCTAAAAGCGTAGGAAATACAGGAGACAACTATGACCATGCCGTTACTACAGAGCATCGATCAGTGCATAGAAAAGGCATTGGCGTCAGGCGACTTGCAACCAATACAGTTTCAGGCGCAACCAGTACAGGTTAAAGACATAGCCTTTCATGTATGTTGGATACCTGCGCTGTCCCTAAAAGACCGCAGTGCCCCCACAGGCTTTCCCGGTGGTCCCCTAGATCCAGACTTTAATCCTTTTTTACCGCCAGATCCTATATTGACAGTCGGAAAACTGGGTGGTTATCACCATGCCATTTTAAATAAATTTCCCGTTTGTGAGCGTCACTTGGTGATTCCTAGAGTGGAGTTTGCAGATCAGCGCTCAGTATTGCAATACGAGGATTTTTTAGCTCTCAGCTTTATCTTGGCAGAGCATCAAGGCCTAGGGTTTTATAATGGTGGCCCAGAGGCGGGAGCCAGTCAGCGTCATTTGCATTTACAGTGGTTACCTGACGACCCGGCAAATGCCAGTTTATTACCTTTTGTCCAAGGCTTGGACCAAGACATACAGCAGCAGCCTCAGCAACAGCGCGACTGGGACTTTAATCATGTGTTTATTTATGTTCCTCCCTCTGACGAGGCACAGGAATATGCCCGAGAACTCTATCAGGCGTATCAGCTTGCTTGCAAAAAACTACAACTCATCCCAGATGAAAATGGCTTGATGCCACCGATGAATATGTTGATTCAAAATGGTTGGCTTTTATTAGTGCCTCGCAAGCAAGAGCGCTGTGATGAGATCGCACTGAATGCTTTATCTTTTGCCGGTATGATTTATGTACGAGAACTAGAACATATTGATTTAGTTAAAGAAAAAGGGATTATGCAGGTCTTGGCTGCAGTTACCGAGTAGTGTTTTATCTTGATTTGTATCAATTAGTAGTTTCTAGACGTAAGGCTTTTAGGTAGTTACAATGCTTGAGTCTTACCCGCCTTATGCAATAAATGCATAAGGCTAATGAATCAGGTGCATAAAAAATGGATAGGTTCCATTTCTTATTCACCTTCGATATTTTTTAGTTGCCCGTTTGTATGGGGGCAAAAAGGGTTGTGTTGCCTATTTATAAATCAAGAAAGGGCAACATAACACGTATAGAGGAGTGAAAAAATATGCAGGAATCCGCTTTTTTTCAGCTCTCAACATCAACGACCTTATTGTTGATGGTGGGCTTTTATGTAGCGACGTTTTTGATGTCTTTGATGATTAGTCGAAAGAATGAGAACGTAGACGGCTACATGGTATCAAATAGTGCGGTAGGTTTTGGTTTATCTGCAGCAAGTATGATTGCAACGTGGATTTGGGCTGCTTCTTTTTATGCCAGCGCAACCTCTGGATTTAAATACGGTCTTTCAGGCCCCATCCATTATGGATTTTGGGGTGCGCTGATGATTTTGTTTATTTATCCTTTTGGACGACGTTTTAGAAAACTCGCACCAGATGCCCATACCTTAGCCGAGGTAATTCATGCACGTCATGGTAAATCTAGCCAGATGATTATGGCAGGATCTAACCTATTAGGCAGTTGTATTAGTTTGATGGTGAACTTTACCGCAGCAGGTGCTTTGGTATCAGTACTTAGCCCTCTTAGTTTTATTCAAGGGGTTTTGATTGCCGGTTTAGGGGTGTTGTCTTACACATTATGGTCGGGTTTTCGTGCATCTGTGATGACGGATTTTGCTCAGTTAGTGGCGATGATTTTAGCGGCAGTTATTATTATTCCATTGATTTTTTACAATGCCGGAGGCGCGACGTTCCTAAGCGAAAACATGTGGCGTTTAGATGCAGAGCAGGCTAATTTCTTTTCTACCAAAGCTATTTTAGAACAAGGTGCGCCTTACTTTGTAGCGGTATTAGCCTATGCGATTGGTAATCAAACCATCGCACAGCGCTTATTTGCAGTACGTGAAGACCTGATTAAGTCAACGTTCTTAACCGCGACTATTGGTTATGCTGGCGTGGTGATTGGATTGGGGATGCTTGGTTTACTGGCTCTATTTGCAGGAATTCAACCCGCGAATGGAGACATGAATAATATTATTCCTCAGATGGCGTCCTTGTACTTGCCTCCAATGGGTATTGCGCTGTTTTTTATCTTAGTGATTGGCTCTTTATCCTCAACAGCAGATGCGGATTTATGTGCGCTTTCTGCTATTGTGATGACGGATATTTACGGCAAGAACGTCGCTAAAGGTAAACCGAATCCACAGCGTATGTTGTGGTGGGGCCGTATGACGATGATTGTGGCAACCATGATAGGTGTTATTTTTGCGAGCTTACGATTAGATATTTTAGTGATGCTCGTTTTTGTGGGTGCGCTATGGGGAGCTATTGTATTCCCTGTGATCGTTAGTTTTTACTGGGAAAAGGTCACAAACCGCGCTTTTACGACCTCTGTGATTGCTGCTGTCACTTTATTTACGCTTGTTCGTTTTGAACTATTGCCATTAGATGGTGTGATCGGCATTTTCTTTGAGATCGCGGCCTCTGCAGGTGCTGGGGTGGTATTGGGATTGATGACATTTGCTTTTTTTCCACGTCAGATGGCGATTGCTGTAGGGGTATTGGCAGCCTTTGGTTTCATGCCATATTTCATCGGGTTCTTACGTGATTACACGGTATTGCTAGGCTCGTTAACCTCTTATGGTGTGAGTGCGGCAGTATGTATTGCCATGAGCTGGAATAGTAAAGAGCGTTTTGACTTCTCTGTATTGGCAAAGCGAGTTACCTCTTTCCACGCCGAAGAAGACGCCATGTTAAATCAAGCTCAAATCAATAAATAATAGGAGATCCCCATGAGTATCAATACCTTAGTGTTTTATATTTTGGTTTGGCCAGTGATTTCTTCCGGAATTCTGTTGTTATTGCTGGTTTCGTTAGTCCGTGATTTGCGCGCAGCTAAACGAGAAGGGCGCGACATGCTCTAACAGGCATTTGGTATTTCGTTCGTGCTGAAAAAGCTCCTTGGTCTTAAGCCAAGGAGCTTTTTTATGGGGAAAACACGTATCTTTGATTTTGGCATAGCCGTCTACACTGAGTAAGAGTTAGTAGAGTCTACAGACTTAGCTTGCGTTGGTACTTATCCAAACAGGAGACAAGAATGAAAGCAATAAAGCAAAAACTACTGCTTACTACATTAGCCGCCAGCTTATTAAGCAGTGCTGGCCTGGTACACGCCCGAGATTTAATTATCGCTTTGCGGGCAGAGCCTACAGCGATGGACCCGCAATACCATTCATTAACACCAAATACTCAATTATCTGAAACTTTATTTGATCCATTGGTGCGTACAGACAGCCAAGCAAAACCCGTCGCGTCTTTAGCTGAGTCTTGGAGTGTAGAGGGTAATACTTGGCTCTTTCATTTACGTAAAGACGTGAGCTTTACGGATGGTTCGCCGTTTACCGCAGAGGACGTCGTTTTTACTTATGAGCGCGCACATAAGGTACCGAATAGCCCGTCGTCCTATGCTTTGTATTTAAGCACCATTGATACGGTAGAAGCAGTGGATGCGCACACAGTAAAGATCACAACCAAAGGCCCATCTCCTGTGCTGTTACCTAATTTGTCGATGGTGCCTATTATGTCGCATAAAGCCGCCGCCGGAGATGCTCCCGAGGGTAAAACCACTACGCAGCTAAATAGCGGTGATGGCTTAATTGGCACAGGGCCTTACAAATTTGTGTCCTGGAAAAGAGGTGCAGAGATTGTTTTCCAGCGTAATGACGATTATTGGGGTGATAAACCAGAATGGGAAAAGGTCATTTATCGACCCATATCGAATCCTGCTGCTCGGGTTGCAGCCCTACTAGCGGGTGATGTGGATCTGATTGAGGACCCACCTACCGATGACTTAGATCGTCTAAAAAAAGACCCTAATTTATATGTACAAGAAACCCCCTCGTTACGAGTTATTTATGTGGCGCTGAATCAAGGTGATGAGGTGCCACCTGGCATGTCAGGTACAGACGGTAAAAATCCATTAGCTGATATACGTGTACGAGAAGCCTTATCGTTAGCCATTGATCGTCAAGCCATTGTGGATCGAATTATGGGTGGTGCGGCACAGGCTGCTGGTAATTTGCTGGCTTTCCCTGGTTTCGGCACCTCAGAGAAATTAGCTCAGGCACCTAAGCCGGATGTAGCTAAAGCAAAACAGCTACTGGCTGATGCAGGTTATCCAACGGGCTTTACGCTTAGCTTAGGTTCTCCGGCTGGGCGTTATACCAATGACCAACGTATAGCCCAAACGGTGGCAGCGATGTGGGCTCGGATTGGTGTAAAAACAGAGGTAGAAACCTCTGCGCCAGCGGTATTTTTTAAACAGCGCGATCAATATGCGTTTAGTTCGTATTTGGCGGGGTGGGCCGTTAGCTCCGGAGAAATGATTAACCCGTTAAAGGCATTAGTCATGAGTAAAGACCCAGCTCAAGGTTTCGGTACGACTAACTGGAGCAAATATCACAATCCTAAACTGGACGAACTCATTCTTAGTGCTTCTAAAACGCTAGATGACTCCGAGCGAGCACAAATACTTGGTACTGCCTCAGAGATGGTGATTGAGGATTACGGTATTTTGCCTTTGCAGTTTGAGCTTTCCGTCTGGGCCATGAAAAAAGAGATTCGTTATGATGGCCGAGCAGATCAATTCACCTTAGCTCAAGACATGTACTTAGCTAAATAACCCCAAGGTGCCGTAAATGACCTCAACCATTTTACGGCGCCTTTTTCAAACGGCTATTGCTGTGTTGCTTATGTCAGCACTGGTTTTTAGTGGTTTGTATTTAGTGGGTGATCCGATTTCTATGCTGGCCAGTCCAGAGGCCTCTGAACTAGAACGTGCTGCCATCCGACAGCACTTAGGATTAGATCAACCGCTATGGCGCCAATATATTATTTTTCTTAGTCAGGCGATTCACTTAGATTTTGGTACCAGTTTTTTAAATGGTGAGTCAGCAATGCGTTTAATTTTAGAACGTATGCCTGCCACCCTAGAGATCGCGACTCTAGCCATGCTCTTATCACTGCTTTTGGGTGTGCCTTTGGGAATCTACGCGGGGCTTTATCCGAATGGATTGGGGGCTCGTAGTGTTATGGCTAGCTCCATTCTGGGCTTTTCGCTACCTAATTTTTGGGTGGGCTTAATGCTAATTATGGTGTTTGCGGTGATGCTAGGTTGGCTACCAGCTGGGGGGCGCGGACCGACTCAGAGTTTTGGGCCTATAGAGCTGAGTGTATTTACGTGGGCGGGTTTAAAGCATGTGTTATTACCCGCCACCACAATAGCTGTAGCCAAATGTGCATTGATTATTCGTGTCACGCGTGCCGCCACCCGAGAATGCTTGCCTCAGGATTACATCAAATTTGCCCGAGCTAAGGGCTTAAAAGAAAAACGCGTCTTAGGGGTACATCTATTAAAAAACATTCTTATTCCTATTATTACGATAGGGGGCCTAGAGTACGGTCAAATTATTGCTTTTGCTGTGGTAACCGAAACCGTTTTTTCTTGGCCAGGTATGGGTAAATTATTGATAGATTCTATCGTTACCTTAGACCGGCCCGTGGTGGTGGCCTATTTAATGTTGACGGTCTTGCTGCTGGCGCT
Source organism: uncultured Paenalcaligenes sp. (assembly GCF_947630565.1). Taxonomy (NCBI): domain Bacteria; kingdom Pseudomonadati; phylum Pseudomonadota; class Betaproteobacteria; order Burkholderiales; family Alcaligenaceae; genus Paenalcaligenes; species uncultured Paenalcaligenes sp. The sequence goes on along the minus strand of NZ_CANRIC010000004.1, from coordinate 18,752 downwards.
ATTGAATCTAGTGGTGGATCTTTTGTATACCGTTTTAGATCCACGCGTGCGATTAGGGGGTGCTAAATGACAGAACTCATGACGCAGGTTCAGCCTTCACAGCCTAAAACCGAAAGTCGTTGGATACAGTTTTGGCAGCAATATCGCTCTAGTCCTTTAGCGGTGATGGCGTTGCTGGTATTGGTACTGACTATTTTACTTGCTCTGCTTGCGCCCTGGATTGCCCCACAAAATCCATTTGATATCGCTACATTGGATATTTTTGATACGAAGTTGCCGCCCGGAAGCCCCAGCGGTGACGGGACAATGACCTATTGGCTTGGCACGGATGGTCAAGCCAGAGATGTATTATCTGCGATTTTATATGGTATGCGGATCAGTATGATGGTGGGCTTTATTTCAGTAGCAGCTGCTTTTCTGATTGGCTCCGCTGCAGGGTTATTGTCCGCGTATTTTGGTGGACGGGTCGATGCCGTGTTAATGCGCTTAGTCGATATGCAGCTTTCTTTTCCAGCGATTTTAGTCGCTTTGATTTTATTAGCTATTTTAGGAAAGGGGGTTGATAAAGTTATCATTGCATTGATTGTAGTGCAGTGGGCCTATTTTGCTCGCGCAGCTCGTGGGGCAGCTATCGTAGAGCGTAATAAGGAATACATAGAGGCTGCGCGCTGTATGGCATTACCTTGGACGCGTATTTTATGGCGTCACGTTTTTCCTAACTGTATTCCGCCGTTAATGGTGATTGCGACCATTGATTTAGCCCATGCGGTTGCCCTAGAGGCTACGCTGTCCTTTTTAGGGGTGGGCGTGCCGGTCACAGAGCCTTCATTAGGTATGTTGATTTCCAATGGCTTTGAGTTTTTATTATCTGGCTATTACTGGATTTCATTTTTCCCCGGGATGGCGTTAGCGATTTTAGTGATTGCCATCAATTTGGTCGGGGATCATCTACGGGATATTTTGAATCCACGGAATGACATCTAAAAGGCGACTGAAACCATGACAACGCATTCATTATTAGATATACAAGGCTTGCAGACCTGGTTTTATACCCGAGCTGGGGTTGTTAAGGCCGTCAATCGTGTATCACTGCAGTTGCAGGCCGGAGAGATACTGGGCTTGGTTGGCGAATCAGGCTCTGGAAAAAGTATCACAGGATTTTCTATTATGGGGTTGATAGATCATCCTGGCAAAATTACGGCAGATCGTATGTTATTTGATGGCGTGGATTTGTTGTCTTTGGATCAAGAAAGCTATAGGCAGTTACGGGGTAATCAGCTGGCTATGATTTTTCAAGATCCGATGATGACCCTCAATCCGACGTTGCGTATAGATACACAAATGATAGAGGCAATTCGCGCCCATCACACAGTCTCTAAAACGGCGGCCCGAGAGCGCAGTCTAGCTGTGCTGAAAAAGGTGGGGATTCCTGCGGCAGAGGATCGGTTGATCGCTTATCCGCATCAGCTTTCTGGGGGAATGCGACAACGGGTTGCAATAGCGATCGCGCTATTGAATGAACCCAAGCTCATCATCGCTGATGAACCTACCACAGCTTTAGACGTCACCATTCAAGGACAAATTCTGTATGAAATACAAAAGCTGTGTGCTGAGCTAGGTACAGCGCTGATTTGGATTACTCATGATTTGGCGGTTGTCTCGGGGCTGGCTGACCGCTTGGCAGTGATGTATGCGGGGCGCATAGTAGAGACGGGCACAGCTGAGGATATCATTCATCATGCTGTACACCCTTATACCCAAGGGCTAATGGCCTCTATCCCCTCTGCGGCAACACGGGGGCAGCCCCTATACCAGATTCAAGGCAGTACGCCTTCTGTGCTGAATTTAGGACAAGGCTGTGCATTTAGGATGCGGTGTCAACGAGCCACAGAGCAATGCAATAGTGACCCAAAGCAAGTTCAACTCAGCCCGTGGCACTCGCATCGTTGCTGGCATGCTCAACAGGTGACGTATGGATAATGTGATTGAACTTAAACAACTGGGGCGCGATTTTTCTCCCGACGAAGATGTGTTTTCTCGTTTCATACGCCGTCTAAGTGGTCAAAAGCCCTTGGCGAGTGTGCATGCAGTAAGTCAGGTGGATTTGCAATTACGTACAGGTGAAACGCTTGGGATTGTGGGTGAATCAGGCTGTGGTAAATCGACATTGGGACGTATGGTGGCGGGGATACTGAATCCAAGTCACGGTCAGATTTTCTATAATGGACAGCTTATTACAGAGCTGTCGGCTCGTGCGCGCAAAGAGTACGAGCTGCGGGTGCAAATGATTTTTCAAGATCCTTTTTCATCCTTAAATCCACGCATGAGGGTGTTGGACAGCATTGGCGAGGCTGCGGTGGTGCATGGGTTGATTCGTCAGGCAGACCTAGAGGATTTTGTCATTGGGTTAATGCAAAAAGTAGGCTTAGATCCAAGCACTCGTTTTCGCTACCCGCATCAGTTCTCTGGTGGGCAGCGACAACGTATAGGCATAGCGCGAGCCTTGGCCTTAAATCCCTCTGTGATTGTGTGTGATGAGGCCGTAGCGGCTTTAGATGTTTCTATACAAGCTCAGGTGCTGAATTTATTTAAGGCGTTGCAGTCGGAGTTTACGCTGAGCTATTTATTTATTAGCCATAACCTAGGTGTGGTGAGCCATATCGCTGATCGGGTGGCTATTATGTATTTAGGACGTGTGGTCGAAATAGCGGATGTAGAAACCATTTTTTCGCATGCTCAGCACCCATATACTCAGGCATTACTAAAGGAACTGCCTCAGTTGCGGGCAGAAAAACGAGACTTTATACCTATTCAAGGCGAGCTGCCTTCGCCTTTAGACCCACCTTCAGGTTGTGCTTTTCATCCACGTTGTGTACATGCCTTTGATCGATGCCGCCTAGAGCAACCGGTATTGCAGGTAGTGGATACAAACATGAATATTGAACATCGTAGTGCTTGTCATTTAATTGATAATAAAACTCATTTATAGGGGTGTACCATGCCGGTTAGCACTGACTTTAAACCATTTGTTTTACATGAACCTTTGAGCTCTACCTTGCCTTTGCTGTGTGATTCGCCACACAGTGGCATTATTTATCCAGCAGATTTTAATGTGGCCCTAGCGATGCCCTTATTGCGGCAGGGAGAGGACACCTACGTGGATGAGTTATGGCAAGCTTTGCCCCAGTTTGGGGCATCGCTCTTAGAGGCCAATTTTCCTCGTACCTATATAGATCCTAATCGAGATGAAAATGATATTGATAGTGCGTTGTTCGCTTCGGGTGAAAAATGGCCTCACCCTTTACAACCAACAGTTAAAACCGAAATTGGTTATGGATTGATTTGGAAGAAAGTCAGAGGCGCAGAGATTTATAACCGCGCATTGACGGTTGCAGAGGTTCAGAGCCGTATAGAAAACTACTATAGACCCTATCATCAGGCGTTGGCAGACAGGGCATCAGCACTATATGAGCAGTTTGGGGCGTTATGGCATGTTAATTTGCATTCAATGCCCTCAGATGCGTATGTGGGTTTAGGCTTGGCAGATAAACCACTCGCCGATTTCGTTCTGGGAGACCGTGATGGGACGACGTGTGATGAAGGCTTTATTGCGTGTATTGAACAGTTTTTGCTCGAGGAGGGGTATTCTGTGGCACGTAATGATCCCTATAAAGGGGTCGCACTCATTGAGCGTATGGGACAGCCAGCCCAAAACAAACACAGCATTCAAGTCGAAATTAATCGTACGCTTTATATGAATGAGATCACGTTTGAGAAAAATGCTGGATTTGTGCGTTTGCAGCGTAGTTTAGCGGGTTTGTCTAAAGCGATTGCAGATTATGTACAAAGCCAGCTCTAAGGCTGGCGCTAAAGCAATGATCGCGGGCTTAGCCCGCGATCGATTATGCATAATAGCTATTTTTGATCTGCATCATCCGTATGAATTTGCAGTGCCTCTAAAAAGCGAGAGACCATATTATATGTGGCAATGGTAGCGGTAATTTCTACTACTAATTGCTCATTAAATAATTGTTCTACCGCATCATAAACATCCTTAGGGACCTGGATATTTAGGGTCATTTCATCGGTATAGGCTAAAACGGCACGTTGTTGTTCGGTAAAGATGTCTTTCGCATCGCGCCAATCATCTAAGGCATCTAGCTGAGCCTGAGTAACCCCCTCTTTTAATGCAATGGGGGCGTGTTGATCTGCCTCGTAGGGCGCGCGGTTTAAGATAGCAACGCGCATAATGATTAGCTCTCGTAGGTCGCCTGGAACTTGGCTGTTGAGGCGTATTCCGGTTAAATGATTTAACCACCCTTGGGCCACGGCAGGGCTGTGCAGTAGCATTTGATACAGGTGTATGACACTGCCGCGCTCGGCTTCGATCTGTGTTACGAGTTCATTAATTTGAGGTTGAGCTAAATCAGCATAGGGCAAACGGGCCATAAATCACTTCCAATAATTAAGCGCGTAACGCGATAGGTTCTATAGCAAAAGGTAATACCTCAAAAATAGAGGCGCTAACCAATTCTACAATACGCGAAATATCATCAGGAGTGCAAATAAATGGGGGGGCTAATAAAACATGATCACCGTGAACTCCGTCTACGGTTCCTCCCATTGGGTACATTAACAAGCCTTTTTCCATCGCGACCTTACGTAGTTTGGCATGCGTTTTTTCGGTGTGATTTAATGGGGCTTTAGTGGTTTTGTCAGCCACAAACTCAATCCCCACCATTAAGCCTCGGCCACGAATATTACCTACATTGGGGTGGGCATCTAATGCCGCATGCAGTTCGTCTCTTAGCTGTTGTCCGCGTTCGGTGACATTTTGTAGTAGCTGATCGCGTTCAATGACTTTTTGGACGGCCAACGCCGCTGCACAGGCTGTGGCATGGCCCATATAGGTATGCCCGTGTTGGAAAAATCCAGAGCCATTCACAATAGTATTGTAGATTTTACTGCTAGCTAACATGGCGCCGATGGGCTGATACCCCGCACCTAAGCCTTTAGCAATAGTCAGTAGATCTGGAGCGACTTCGTCTTCGGCACAAGCAAATAGGTGACCGGTGCGGCCCATACCGCACATGACCTCATCCAAAATTAACAGTACCCCGTATTTATCACAGACAGCACGTATGGCTTTTAAATATCCTTTGACCGGAGGAAGCACACCCGCAGTCGCGCCAACCACGGTTTCAGCAACAAAGGCCGCCACATTATCAGCACCTAATTCAAGAATTTTTTGCTCTAGTTCATCCGCCAAGCGCTGGGCATATTGCTGTTCTGTTTCTTGTTCTTGTTGTTCACGGTAGGCGTAGCAAGGTGAAATATGATGGGCTTCGGTCAGTAAAGGCAGAAAAGGTGCGCGTCTCCAGGCATTACCACCAATGGCTAAGGCGCCCAAGGTATTCCCATGGTAGCTTTGGCGACGAGCAATAAATAAACGACGGCTAGGTTGGTTTATTTCTACAAAATATTGGCGAGCCAGTTTTAATGCAGCCTCTACGGCCTCGGAGCCACCAGAGACAAAATAAACATGATTTAAGTCACCGGGAGCACGCTCTGCTAAAAAAGTAGCTAGCTCTTCGGCAGCATCATTGGTAAAAAAAGACGTGTGAGCGTAGGCCACGGCATCAATTTGTTGATGAATGGCATTTATCACATCTGCATGACTGTGGCCTAAACAGGACACAGCAGCGCCACCAGAGGCATCAATATAGCGTTTGCCTGATTGGTCGATGAGTTCAATACCCTCTCCAGAAACGGCGGTAGGCAAGGTATTATGCGGATTACGATGAAAAACGTGTGTCATGGTGGCCTGCTGTAATAAAAGAGATACGGTTGGCGAATCAACTGTTTCGTATAATGTTATTTATGCAACAGTTGTTTCTTACTAGCATAGCGCATGAAACAAATAAATCAATAGGTGAGTAGGATGAAACATGATGAATCATGTCGATGTTGCCTAAACACATCAATAAACACGATATACTTCGATTTATGAGTAAAAAACACCGAGCCCCACAAACTCTTGAAGCCCTGATTCAACATTTGCAGTCGACCTATGCCGAGATGCCGACGCAATTTCAAATTAGTGCTCGTTATTTAATCGATCATCCTGGAGATATACCTATTGCGTCTATGCGGACTATTGCGGCACAAGCTGGTGTGCAACCTGCTACGTTGGTTCGTTTAGCCCAAGCGCTGGGTTATAGCGGTTGGTCAGGGCTAAAGGATGTCTTTGTACAGTCCTTACGTCAGATGCCCTCGGCCTATACAGAGCAGGCCAAAGTAGTGGTGCGTAGTCGTAATCCACTAGCGATGTTTAGTCAGGCGACTCAGGCTCAAGCCCGTAATGTTGCGAATTTACCTGAGCTTAATGCCGAGGCGATCCCTGTGGCTGTTGATTTGTTAGTGAAAGCAAAACGGGTCTATGTGGCTGGGTTTAGAGCCTCTCATGCACCGGCTTTTACCTTTTATTATTTATATCGCTTATTTAGGCCTTCAGTAGCTATGCTGCGTTCAGAGGCAGGGACCTTAGAGATGGAGCTACGAGCCTTGCAGGCGGGTGATGTGGTGGTGTTAACCGCCTTTGCGCCGTATTCGCATGAAATTGTACGAGTCTATGAGGCAGCGATTGAGAGTGGCTGTAAGGTCATTGCGCTGTGTGATAGTAAAGTGGCACCTATTGCTTTGGAATCGGAGTGTAATTTAATTTTTGGCACAGACGTTCCTTCTTTCTTTCCCTCCAGTGCCGCAGCGATTGCATTAGTAGAGGGGTTGATTGAGCAGATATTAGCTCGTACAGGAAAAAAAGCCCTCAGCGGATTGCAGTCAGCTGAAAACCAACTGCATCAGACAGGGGCTTATTGGAAATAATCGATTAGTTTCAGCAGGTCTTGTTGCTGCTTTTTAAGGATCTGCTGCTCAGCTCGCGTAATGCGTCACCTTCTAATCGGACAATACGCCATTCTGGGAGCACACGGGCACCATGGTGCTGGTAAAACTCAATTGCATTTTGGTTCCAGTCTAAAACGACCCACTCAAAACGTCCGCAGTTAAGCTCAACTGCTTTTTGCGCAAGGTGCTTTAATACAAAACTGCCTAAACCTTGATTGCGGTGTTCAGGAGCAATATAAATATCTTCTAGATATAAGCCGCGCTTGGCCTTAAAGGTGGAGTAGTTATGAAACCAGAAAACATAAGAAATAAGATGATCTGGTTGATCTTTTGGGGTGATGACTAAGGCTTTGGCCGCTGGCTCTTTGCCAAATATATTTTCAAAAATAGCGTCTTCAGTGGCTTCAAACTGATCCAGCATTTTTTCAAAAATAGCCATATCGCGCATTAAATTGACGATTTGGGGGATATCGGTAGGGGTAGCAGGGCGCAACACATAGTTGCCAAAAACTTCACTCACGCGTAGACCTCGTTGTAATATAGTAGAGACACCAACTAAAAGGGGATTGTATGTCTTTATTATTTACACGTCACACCGCTGCCGCTATTTTTGCTTTAGGTGCTACGGCTGCGGTCGTTAGTCCTGTTATGGCGCAACAAGGTTCAGCGACTGGTGAGGTACGTCGTATTGATGTGGCTGCAGGAAAAATCACCCTCAAACACGGCAGTATTGATGCATTGGAATTACCCGGTATGACCTTGGTTTATTTAGTGGACCCCGCTTTGTTAGGGGATATTAAACCGGGTGATAAAGTCAAATTTACCGCAGAGCGCCGAGATGGCGACTATGTGATTGTGAAGATCAACAAATAAAAAATATCGCGGCCTAAAGCCGCGATATTTTTTATCATCAAGGTCAGATAGTTAGAGCACGTAACGGGCTAAATCTTGGCTACCTGCGGTTTCTTCTAGTTTGTCATTGACATAAGCCGCATCAATAGTGACCTGTTGTGCGCCTTTAGAGCCTGCCTCGTAAGATAAGTCTTCAAGCAGTTTTTCCATTACAGTATAAAGACGACGAGCACCAATATTTTCAGTTCGCTCATTGACCTCGAACGCCAATTCAGCCAAACGTCGAATCCCTTCGGGCTGGAAGTCTAGTGTCACGTCTTCGGTAGCCATCAGAGCACAATACTGCTTAGTTAATGCAGCGTCGGTATCAGACAAAATTTGTACAAAGTCATCTGCACTCAAGGAGTCTAATTCTACCCGTATAGGGAAACGGCCCTGAAGCTCGGGAATGAGATCAGAGGGACGTGATAGATGAAAAGCGCCTGAGGCAATAAATAGAATATGATCCGTGCGTACTACACCGTATTTGGTGGTGACGTTTGTCCCCTCGACTAAAGGGAGTAAGTCACGTTGAACACCTTGACGAGAGACCTCGCCACTGGTGTTGCCTTCGCGGGCAGTAATCTTATCAATTTCATCTAAGAACACAATGCCATTTTGTTCTGCATTACGCACGGCTTCAGTGCGTAGATCTTCTTCGTTAACCCGTTTAGCGGCTTCTTCTTCGATTAAGAGTTTTAGAGCCTCTTTAATCTTAATTTTGCGTGGTTTGGTTTTTTCGCGTCCAATACCTGCAAACATACCGCGTAACTGTTCCGTCATTTCCTCCATGCCGGGAGGCGCCATGATTTCCATTTGCGGCATCGCTTGAGCTAATTCGATCTCAATCTCTGTGTCGTCTAGCGTCCCTTCGCGTAAACGCTTACGAAAGGTCTGGCGTGCGCTGGAGTCTTCATTTCTTTCAGGCTCGCCCATGGCATTGCGTGACGGAGGAATAAGCACATCAAGGATACGGTCTTCGGCGGCATCCTCAGCCTGATGTTTGACGCGGCGCATTTCAATTTCACGCGTTTGCTTGACGGATGCATCAACTAAATCACGAATGATGGTTTCTACATCACGGCCTACATAACCAACCTCAGTGAATTTAGTGGCTTCAACTTTGATGAACGGTGCATTAGCGAGTTTGGCTAAACGACGTGCAATTTCTGTTTTACCTACACCAGTAGGGCCAATCATGAGAATGTTTTTAGGAACGATTTCATTGCGTAATGGGTCGGCGACCTGCTGGCGGCGCCAGCGATTACGAAGTGCCACAGCGACCGAGCGTTTGGCATTGTTTTGCCCCACGATGTTTTTATCTAGTTCGGAAACGATTTCGGCGGGGGTCATTGTTGTTGCTGACATAGTAGTGACCTGCTAAATGATTATAGAGTTTCGAGGACGTGGTTTTGATTGGTGTAAATACACAAATCACCAGCGATTTCTAGGGATTTTTTCACAATCTCTGCCGGGCTAAGTTCGGTGTTATGTAGTAACGCCAAGGCAGCGGATTGCGCGTAAGAGCCTCCCGAACCAATGGCTGCAATGCCGTGCTCGGGTTCTAGTACATCGCCATTACCTGTCAGAATTAAGGTGTGTTCTTTGTCGGCCACAATGAGCATGGCTTCAAGTTTGCGTAAGACGCGGTCTGTGCGCCAGTCACGTGTTAGCTCTACGGCTGCACGTAATAAGTGACCTTGGTGTTTTTCTAGTTTGGCCTCAAAACGTTCTTGTAGAGTGAATGCATCTGCAGTTGCTCCGGCAAAACCGGCTAACACCTGGTCTTTATAAAGGCGGCGAATTTTGCGCGCAGTGCCTTTAACGACCACATTACCTAGGGTCACTTGACCGTCGCCACCAATGGCGACTTCGTTGCCGCGACGCACGGCGATAATAGTAGTGGCGTGATATTGTTCCATTATGATCCTTTGCGTTGTGTGTTTTTGTAGGTGGGGCTGTAAGGTAATAATTCAAGGGGCATAAAGAAAGCCACTCAAAATAGAGTGGCTCTCAAAATGGCAAAGCGTAGAGTTACCGCATTAGTCGCCGTAGAGTTTTTGACGCTTTTCGCGACGCTCTTGGGCTTCTAGTGATAGGTTTGCGGTAGGGCGTGCCAATAAACGCTTCAGGCCGATGGGTTCACCGGTCTCCTCACACCAGCCATACTCACCGGAGTCAATCAATCCTAAAGATTGTTGAACCTTTTTGAGTAGTTTACGCTCACGATCACGGGTACGAAGTTCTAGAGCATGCTCTTCTTCGATGGTTGCGCGATCAGCGGGATCAGGAACAAACTGAGTCTCGCGTAGATTCTCGGTGGTTGCCCCTGCATTGGCTAAGATCTCTTGCTCTAGTTCACGCAAACGGTTCTGAAAAAATGCCAATTGAGCCGCATTCATGTACTGGTCTTCGGGCATTGCTAAGAGTTCGTCCACTGTTAACAGTTGATCTGGGTTTGTACTGACATTCGAGTTGCTTGCCATGATTATTCCCTTTTTTTCATCGTGGAGCCAAAGCTCCTGCCTAAGTTAAGCCTTTTAAAATGGTAGGCCAAGTACAAGGGTTAAACGAGACACTGCTCTAGCCCTTGCATGAATACCTCTTTTGGAAGGTTGTGTCCGATAAAGACTAATTTTGTTTCAGGCTTTTCTTTACCTAGCCATGGTTTCCCTGGCTCAGCACCCATCATCATATGTACCCCCTGAAACAGCATACGACGATTAGCGCCTTTCATGTAAATGATGCCTTTGTAACGCAGTAAGTCAGGACCGAAAACTTGTACCACGCCGCCTAAAAAATCCTCAAGTCGTTCAGGATCAAATGGACGACGTGACTTAAACACAAAAGCACTCACGCTGTCTTGGTGTGCTTTGTGATGGTGATGATCATCATGATCGCAATGATCATCACAGTCATGATCATGGTCATGATGGTGCTCATGATCGTGTTCTTCATTAGCGAGAAACTCAGGGTCAATATCTAAAATAGCATTGAGATTAAAACCACTGATATCTAAGATCTCATTGAGTTCTGTTTCACCAAAATGTACCGCAGAGATAGTAGCACGAGGATTAATTCGTACAATACGTTTTCGTAATGCATTGAATTCTTCGTCTGAGACTAAATCTTTTTTAGAGATCAAAATTCTATCAGCAAAACCAATTTGTTTTTGTGACTCGTCTTGTTTGTCTAGGGTTTCCATGCCGTGCTTGGCATCAACCACAGTAATGACAGCATCTAGTCGGTAGTAGTTTGCAATGTCGTCATCCATAAAGAAGGTTTGACATACTGGGCCTGGGTTGGCCATACCGGTTGTTTCGATAATGACGCGCTCGAAATTCAGCTCGCCTTTTTCTCGTTTGATACGTAATTCATTTAATGTACGCATTAAGTCACCGCGTACAGTACAACAAATACAGCCATTATTTAGTTCGATAATTTCTTCTTGGCTGTCTTGAACTAATAATTCGTTATCAATGTTTTCTGGCCCAAACTCATTTTCAATGACCGCAATACGGCGTCCGTGGAACTCGGATAAAATGCGTTTAAGTAGGGTGGTTTTCCCTGCACCTAAAAAGCCAGTGAGGACCGTAACAGGGACCATTTTTTCTAGAGCGGCGTTCATAAGGGGCCTCATAATAAATTTATGCGATTACAGCACAGCATAGGCTGAAGCGCAAACTACAACAAAGAATGCCTACCTATGTGGGGACGATTTGTGGCATTGCAAGCAGACGGCTCGTAATTCTGTTTCATTGCTACTTAAAGCGAAACCCGCTTGCAAAATACAGTCATTAATTTGTTGACTAAGGGTAGGAGCGCTTAGCTCAGCAACAGAACCACATTGGGTACAAACCACTAAAAGATCATGTGGTTCACCCGCCACATCTACACAAGCCGTCCAGGCATTAATGGCATCTAAACGATGAATCAGGCCTAGCTCTGTTAAAAAATCTAAAGCTCTGTATACCGTAGGTGGGGCAGCATTGGGTTGCAGCGCGCGGACTTGATCTAAAAGCTCGTAGGCTTTTAGCCCCCTCTGGGCTCGTATTAACAATTCTAAAACCTGCTTTCTTATGGGTGTAAGTCGTTTTTGTCGATGCTTACAAAGTATTTCGGCATTTTGTAATTGTTGTTCTATTGCTTGAGGTGTAAGTACATGAATAGGCATAAGCGCTGTATAAAATCAGGGTTGATATGTTATAACATATCAAACTCATAAAAAATGGCTTGATAGGAAGTTCATGCGTAGATCAACTCGCACATATTTGGGATCGGCTCTGCTGTTGTCGGCAGCCCAACGCTTAATCGGGGCAATAGCTGTAATTATACTCATGTGGTTATTAAGCGCATGGGCATTGGGATGGCTATGAGTACCCCTATCATTGAATTAGAACACGTAAGTTTAGGCTGGCGCGACAAAATTGCGCTACGAGATATTAGTGGGCAGTTTGAGGCGGGTGGGCTGTATGCGTTAGTTGGCCCGAATGGGGCGGGGAAATCGACCCTCTTAAAAGGGCTCATGGGTGAAATCGTACCCGTTCAAGGGCAGATTCGCCTGCAGGTGGATGCAATGACCGATTTGGCTTTTTTACCGCAACAAGCCGATATTGATCGCAGCTTTCCCATCACTGTGTATGACGTTGTGGCAATGGGAGCATGGTCGCGCATAGGCGCTTGGCGTGGTGTGAGTGCGACAGAGCATCAACGTATTCAGCAGGCATTAGACACGGTAGGTCTAGCCGGGTTTGCGGCACGCAGTATTAATACGCTATCAGGTGGGCAGTTTCAACGTGCATTATTTGCGCGATTATTAGTGCAGGATGCCTCTGTCATTTTATTAGATGAGCCATTTGCTGCGGTCGACACAGATACCACACATGATTTATTGCGTTTGGTTTTAGATTGGCATGCACAAGGTCGTACCGTCATTGCGGTATTACACGAGTTAGATATGGTGAGAAATCACTTTCCAACCAGTGTGCTGCTTGGGGGACAGTTGGTGGCATGGGGAAAAAGCCAAGAGGTTCTTAGCTCTGAAAACCTGCATTTGGCTCGCCATTTGTGTGCTGGAGATTTTTTATAATGTTGATGGAGTGGCTGGTTTCTCCTTTTGTTGATTTTGGCTTTATGCGCCGAGCCTTAGCGGGCTCTTTTGCTTTAGCCATTGCAGCAGGGCCTTTGGGTGTGTTTTTAATTTTACGCCGTATGAGCCTGATGGGTGATGCGATGGCGCATGCCATCTTGCCCGGAGTGGCGGTTGGTTTTTTGACTGCAGGTTTTTCACTCGGCGCCATGGCCTTAGGTGGTGTGATTACCGGGTTAGTGGTGGCTTTACTTGCAGGAGCCGTAGCGCGTATCACGCCGCTTCGAGAGGACGCTAGCTTTGCGGCATTTTATTTGGTGTCACTCGGTCTAGGTGTGCTGTTGGTGTCATTACGCGGCTCGAATATGGATTTACTGCATGTGCTGTTCGGAACGGTGCTGGGTTTAGACGATGCGGCCTTGTTATTGGTAACAGGAACGTCTTCAGTGGCTCTGCTGGTATTAACCGCTATTTATAGACCATTGGTGATGGAGTGTTTGGACCCGTTGTTTTTACGTGCTCAAGGTCGACGCAGCGGTTGGGTTCATGCTGTGTTTTTAGTCTTGCTGGTGATGACTTTGGTGGCAGGGTTCCAGGTATTAGGAACGTTGATGGTCGTAGGGATCATGATGTTGCCCGCCGCCTCGGCTCGGTTTTGGGTGCATTCAGCCAGCAGTCAAATGATATGTGCTGCAGTAATAGGTGCAGTGACCTCTTACGGGGGCTTGTTGCTGTCTTTTCATGTCAATGTGCCCGCGTCGCCCTCCATTATCTTGGTGGCGGGGTCAGTCTATTTTATTTCTATCTTTTTTGGTCGTCATGGTGGGATTTGGTATTCATTACGCCAGTCTGCTGCTAGACGTCAACGTATAGCTCAAGGGAAAAAATGAAAAAAACTCTGATGATGTCGGTATCGACGATGATGCTTTATGCGGCGCTAGGTCCCCCTGTGGCGATGGCGGAACCGCTTAAAGTGGTAAGTAGTTTTTCTATTTTAGGGGATTTGGTTCATCAGGTTGGGGGTGACAAGGTGCAATCGATTAGCATCATTGGACCTGAAAGTGATGCCCATAGTTTTGAGCCACGTCCCAGTGATGCCAAAACATTACAAAGCGCAGATTTATTGATTATTAATGGCGCCCATTTTGAGGCTTGGCTACCTAAACTGAGTCAGGCGGCAGGCTATAAAGGCAAGGTAGTAGAGGCAATTCAAGGTGTGCCTTTACGCGCCTATGAGGACGAGCATGAACATGAGCATGACCCTAGCCATACCCAAACACATGCGCATACAGAGGGCCATGCACATCATCACGACCACGATCACAGTCATGACCACGGGGATTATGACCCTCATGCTTGGCAAAGCCTAGAGCATGCCCAGATGTATGTATCTACGATCCGAGATGCGCTCAGTGAAACGGACCCTGATAATACCGTGTATTACCAAAAGCGTGCCGCAGACTACATACAAGCCATGCAGGCATTGAATGTGCGATTGTTAGCTGAGTTTGAAAAAATTCCGGCATCGCAGCGATCTGTTGTGACATCGCATGATGCGTTTAACTATTTGGGCCAAGCCTATGGGGTGGAGTTTTTGTCGTTATTGGGTGCGTCAAACCAAGCGGAGCCATCCGCTAAAGAGTTAGCGGGATTGATTGAGTACATGAGAGACAATCGGGTACAAGCTGTTTTCATGGAAAATATCTCTAGTCCCAAACTGATCGAGCAAATTGCACGAGAAACCGGCGCAAAGGTAGGTAAACATTTATATTCAGATGCTTTAGCCAAAGCACCACACCCAGCGGATACCTACTTAGGAATGATGCAGTGGAATGCCGAAGCGCTGCTAGAGGTATTGCGACCTGATTAACCGCGGTTTGTCAGACGTGCTCACGACTCAGTGTCTGGTTCGTGAGCTTTTTTGCGTTTGGGGTGCGCTTGCATGAACTGTAGTAACTGTTCAGGATTGAGCTGACTTAAGCTTTGGGTTGAGCTGATCTGTGCATGGCCTAATAGTTGTTGTACCCCGCGTACATCATTAGAGGACTCTAATAAATGATTCGCAAAGCTGTTGCGAAGACGATGAGGATAAACGGGCTTAGTAATTCCTACAGCTAGGGCTCGTTGCTGTAGTTGTTTTTGAATGACTCGTGGGCTGATTCGGTTGCCTCTGGAGCCCAGAAATAAGGCCGCAAAGGCATCGATATTTGCTGAGCTTGCATTTTTTGACTCAGAAAGCAATAAATGATGACGCTGAGCTAACCAGAGTTTGATGGCGAGCATGGCTTTGGAGCCGATGGGAACCGTGCGTTGTCGTTGCTCTTTGGCTTGAATTTCTACCTCGTTGTCTTCTAGGTTAATCCAGCAATGTGATTCATAACCCGGCTCGGATATAGGTTGCACATCTAAAGCCATAATTTCAGCTAAGCGTAATCCACTGGAATACAGGAGCTCAAAAATAGCTTGATCGCGTACCGCAATCGGGTCATGAGGGTCCACAGGATAATTCAATAGTAATTCTGTTTGTTCAATAGACAGAATTTTAGGATCAGGGTAGTTGCCATGCGGTGGGTGTACACCTATAGCTGGGTTATAGCCCGTTTGATAGTGCTCACTAAGCCAATTAAAGAAATTACGCCATGCCGATAGCATACGCGCAAGGCTTCTGGGCTGAATGCCTGCCCCATGTAATTGCCCTAATGCAAAACGTAAATGATTCTGCTCATAGGAGGTAGGGGTGGGCAGTGGATAGCGTGTGATTAAGTGGGTGATATCCCGTTGATAAGCAGCCAAGGTGTCTTTGGCTAAGCCTTTGGTTTGTAAATGTTGCAGCCATTGCGTAACGGCGGCCTCGGTATTAGGCAAGTGAGGGGTTTTGTTCATAAAATCGCGCTAATATCGCCATAAAAATTTGCCCCATAGCAACTAAAAAATCAGTGCCTATGTTGTAGGTGAAACGCCTACTGATATCCGAGCCTAAGGCCAAAGCCCCCACACAGTCATGGTGGCTCCATGAATACAAGGGAATAATTGCCATTGAGGCCATAGGCTGATGAAACCAGCTTGCTGCTTCTTGGTTGTGTGTAGGACCTGTATACGGAGCCTCTAGAGCTTCAACCCAGCGTTTGGTGCTGGGGCTGCAGTCTGGGGCGTCAAAAGGGTGATTTCGCCACCATAGGCGTAGCTGCACCTCTTGGAGGCCGTATCGGGTCTGTAGGCTGTGACAAATTAGCTCGCACACATTGTGATGACTGCCATTAAAGGCCAGTAAGTCGCAGGCCCAGCTTAGTAAGGCTCGACTGATTAATTCATTTTCGCGGGCATTGTGTAAAAACTGGGTGATTTGTTTTTCTAGCTGTTGTGTATGCTTGCGTAAATGCATGGTTTGACGCTCTGAGAGTGAGATCACTTTATCAGAGCGAGGGTGAGGCAGCTTTAGATCATGCAATAGGTATTCATGCTCTAGGAAAAACTGCGGATTTTGTTTTAAAAAAGCAGCAATATCATCCGCTTGCAAAGAGATATGACTCATAGATGACCCCTAGATAAAAGGCGATGTATTTTATTTTAAAGCATCCGGGATAGCGGGGGCTTCAGGTGGGATTTTATAGCGGTTATAGCTCCAGAGGTATTGTTCAGGAAAGCGTTGAATGAGTTGCTCCATGGCTTGATTGATAGCGGTGACCATATTCTCTATAGACGGCTCTGCCGGTAGAGTTAGTCTTAAATAATGAATACGCCAGCCTTGTCCTTTAGGCAGTCGCTCTCCGGCAGTGAGGACCACAGGAACCTTGGCTTGCAAGGCTAGTTTTGCTGCAAGAGTCATGGTGTAGGCGGCTTTGCCAAAAAAAGGGACCCAGATCCCATCGCCAGAACTAGGCACTTGATCCGGTAACATACCGACGGCCTCACCCCTTTTTAAAGCACGTAAAAATTCTCGAATGCCTCGAACCGAGGCGGGGACGGCATTGAGGCCCGGCATATTACGTGATGCTTGCATCGCGGGTTCAATAAACTGCTGGCGCGGCGGCCTAAACATGACGGTAATAGGGCCATGTTTGAGTAAGGCTCGGGCCGTAATCTCAAAGCACCCCAAATGAGGGGTGAGGTAGAGTATGCCTCGTTGTTCGGCAAGAGCCTCTTGAACAATGGCCTCATCATCCGATATGCATTTTTGTAAACAACGTTGTGCATCAAGCCAGACTTTAGGGGTTTCTAAGATCATCGCACCTGTTTGGGCGGCAGCATGACGTGCAAAAGCGGGGTCGGTATAGCCAGCTTGGGCTGTGTTTTTTTGTAATCGCGAACGATAGCGACCGGGTAGTAAATAAACCACGGTACCAATTAAAGCACCGATGCTGTGAAGCCACCGTAAGGGGAGCTTTGCTAGCATTTTTAAGAAAAACAAAAACATGATGGCAGGACTGTTGTGGAGGTAAATAACAATATAGTATGAATCTTCGCGTATTTTTGCTTAAAATAGAAGGATCGCTGAGTTAACCGACAACTTGCGGAGCGATACTCTCATTAAGAGATCAAAAATTCCCGCTAAAGCGTCGCGCCCTGATAGGTCTAACCTAGGCTTTTTTTCGTGGTGCAACGCCATTGCTTTAATTCAAAAACCTACAGGATGTATGACTGTGGCACATAATGACTTTCTATTTACTTCGGAATCTGTTTCCGAAGGCCATCCCGATAAAGTAGCAGATCAAATTTCCGATGCCGTCTTAGATGCGATCTTTGAACAGGATCCTAATGCACGTGTAGCCGCTGAAACCCTATGTAATACGGGCTTAGTGGTAATGGCCGGAGAGATCACGACTACTGCAAATGTAAACTACATTGATGTAGCGCGCGAGACCTTAAAACAAATTGGTTATGACAATGCCGATTACGGTATTGATTATAAGAGCTGCGCAGTTTTAGTGGCTTACGATAAACAATCCCCAGACATTGCCCAAGGTGTAGACCGAGCCCCCGAAGAGTTAATGAATCAGGGCGCAGGGGATCAAGGCTTGATGTTTGGTTTTGCATGTGACGAGACCCCTGATTTAATGCCTGCACCTATTTGGTACTCTCACCGTCTGATGCAGCGTCAGAGCGAGCTACGCAAAGATGGCCGCCTACCTTGGTTGCGTCCAGATGCAAAGGCTCAGGTGACTTTCCGTTATGTGGATGGTCGTCCTACAGAGGTGGATACGGTAGTGTTATCAACACAGCATCACCCTGAAATCAGCCAGCCCGAAATTCATGAGGCAGTGATTGAGCAAATTATTCGCCCGACTTTTGCTGAGGGTCTGTTAACCGACAACACTCGATTTTTAGTGAATCCGACTGGTAAGTTCGTGATTGGTGGCCCTAACGGTGATTGTGGTTTAACAGGTCGCAAAATTATTGTAGATACCTACGGTGGCGCATGTTCGCATGGTGGTGGTGCTTTTTCCGGCAAAGATCCCTCTAAGGTAGACCGTTCCGCAGCGTATGCGGCGCGTTATGTTGCTAAAAATATTGTAGCGGCAGGCTTAGCTCGCCAGTGCGAGGTTCAAGTCAGTTACGCCATTGGTGTGGCAGAGCCCATCAATATTACGGTCTACACGAACGGTACGGGTATCGTGCCTGATGACCAAATCGCCCTATTGGTACGTGATCACTTCGACTTGCGTCCTCGCGGTATTGTGCAGATGCTTGATTTGTTGCGTCCTATTTATAAAAAGACGGCAGCGTATGGCCACTTTGGTCGTAGCGAGCCTGAGTTCTCCTGGGAGGCGACCGATAAGGCCGCCGCGCTACGAGCAGCTATTTAGGCTTTTATCGGCTTTTTTATCACGCCCATCCACGCGAACAGTGGGTGGGCGTTTTTATTTAT